>DASRVI010000212.1:0-9813 GCA_035655135.1 Acidobacteriota bacterium
ATTTAACTGTTTGGTTAAATCTTTTATGAGCTGCAGCCCTAAAGATTTAGGGTTGTTTAGATTTACCTCCCGTGGCAGTCCCCTGCCATTGTCTTTAACTGAAAGATTTATTTTTCCCTCTTCATTTTTGCCTAGCCTGATACTGACTTCCCCTTTCTGCCCCGATGGGAAAGCATGCTTTATAGCATTCGAAACCATTTCATTCAGAATCAAACCACAGGGTATGGCTGTGTTGATGTCGACCTGAACATTCTCAGTATCCATAGACATTTTTATTCGGGAAGTATCCACTTCATAGGTGTGAAAAAGATGGGTCACAAAATTCTGGATATAATGACCTAAATTGATTCTAGCTAAATCTTGAGACTTATAGAGCTTCTCATGAATCAGAGCCATGGAATAGATTCGGTTCTGACTCTCCCTGAAAGCTTGTTTAGCTTCCTTATCTCTTATAAACTGTGATTGAAGTCTGAGCAGACTTGTCACTATCTGCAGATTGTTTTTGACCCGGTGATGGATCTCTCTCAACAACACTTCTTTTTCTTTAAGGGATTTTTCCATCTTTTCTTCCGTTTTTTTTCTCTCGGTTATGTCTTTTATGATTCCTTGATAAACAGTGGCTTCCCCCTTTTTTTTCTTGACCACAACAGATGTGATCAGAGTATTTATGATTCGGCCGTCTTTTCTCTTCAGGTTAACCGCAAAATCTTTGGTGAACCCCTGTTTTTCTATTACAGCAAGATGGCGCTTTCTATCTTCTAAATTCTCATAGAGGTCAGGGATTCTTATTTTTTTAAGTTCTTGCTTGTTTTTATACCCGAATAGCTTCACTGCCGCGTCATTCATGTCGATCCAGCGTCCATCTTTTGAAGTGATAAAGACCGCATCCCTTGATGTTTGAAAAAAACTGCGGTATTTTTGTTCTGACCTTTTAAGCTCGTTTTCTGTTTCTATCTGTTTGGTGATTTCAATAAAAGAAGTCATGATTCTGTCTATATTTCCCTTTTTATCAAATAAGGGGACTGCATTGTGTATATACCATTTAATCTCTTTATGTTTGGGAGAAGATATGCCAATGATTGTCCCTTCATCTGGTTTCCCTGAATTAAAAACTCTAAAAATTGGAAACTCTGAAGTTTTCATAAGTTCACTGTTTTCGTTATATGTCTTGCCCTCCCAATAATCAACAGGCTTCTCCTTCAATTCCTGCTGGGAAAGCCCTAGAGTTTTCTCTGCTTCAGGATTGGCTTCTATGATTCTTCCACTCCTGTCATGAACCACGATGCCTACCTTAATGTTTTCAAACAGGTGCTTATACTTTTCCCGGCTTTTTTGAAGCTCAATTTTGAGCTTTTTTGGTTCACTCATATTTGAGATCCCCTTCTTGAGCCTCTCATTCCTTTTTTAATATAATCCCTTCCCAAACAAAAAGCAAGATTGTCATAACAAAATAATCTATAAAACACACAATTGACTTTAAATTTTATTGTATCTCATGTATATTTACTCACTTATAAATATAAAATTCAATCAACCAGCATCAAAATTGAATGCACAGAAGAAGCCATCATGGAAACTGATAAACACATGACCAAAGGGGTAAAAATCCTTTTGGGCGACCCAAAAAAAGCCATCCTCAAACTCTCGGCTCCCATGATGCTGGCTATGCTTCTGCAGGCTGTGTACAACATTTCTGACGGAATCTGGGTGGCAGGTCTGGGAGCTGATCAGTTAGCGGCTGTGGGGCTGTTTTTTCCGTTTTTTATGATCATTGTAGCCCTGGGAGCTGGAATCGGAGTCGGAGGAAGTTCAGCCGTTTCCCGTAGAATCGGGGAAGGAAATAAAAAGGCAGCTGAAAACACAGCGGCTCACACCATCATTTTTGCCATTGGGCTTGCGCTAGTGATCAGTCTTTCAGCTCTTCCTTTTACCGGCAATCTTTTCCGCTCTCTATCCGGAAATGGAGAAGTAGGACGCATGGCTGCTAATTATGCGCGGGTGCTTTTTGCGGGCACATTTATCCTTGTTTTTTCTCACATCGCGAATGCGCTCCTCAGGGGAGAAGGAGCCGCCAAGAAAGCTATGTATGGATTGGCTCTTGGCTCCTGCCTGAATATTGTGCTGGATCCTTTATTCATCTATGGTTTCAAACTGGGAGTGGTGGGAGCTGCCTGGGCTACTCTGATTTCTATCACTGTATCTGCCGCTTTGTTTTTTTACTGGCTTTTCTTCCAAAAAAAGACCTACCTTCGGATCACTTTTTATGATTTCAAGTTCAATATGGGAATCCTTAGAGAAATCCTTTCCGTGGGATTTCCTTCCTCCCTTGCCCAGCTTTCTATGTCTGCAGCCATGATCGTGCTGAATATCGTGGTGATTGAAGCCGGGGGAACAGACGGAGTGGCTGTGTTCACCAGCGGATGGCGCATTGTGATGCTGGGGACCATCCCTCTAATCGGAATGGCCACAGGTGTGGTCTCTGTGACAGGTGCGGCTTTTGGAGCCAAAAACAAACAGAAATTAAAAATCGCTTTTTTGTATGCGGTTAAGATCGGAGTTTTGATCGAGCTCACAGTGGGAGTTTTGGTGGCCCTATTCGCCGGTCAAATCAGCTATATATTCACCTATTCCAAACAAGCCTCCCGTATCCAAGAGGAACTGATTGTGTTTCTCAGGATCACTGCCATATTTTATCCGGCAGTTCCTCTGGGTATGCTCACTTCAGCTATGTTCCGAGGCATTGGAAAAGGAACCCGTTCCCTTATAGTGACCCTTTTACGCACCCTTATCCTGCAGGTTCCCCTCTGCTATCTTCTGGGGATCACTTTTGGATTGGGCCTTAACGGTGTATGGTGGGGAATCGTTATCGGAAACCTCGCTGCGGTTATGGTTACCTTTTCCTGGGGAAAATACACGGTCGAACATGTGATCCAATAAAATAGGGCGGCTCTTTAGAGAACCGCCCTATTTTTTCGTCTTTAACTTATTTGGCTTTTCTCAGCAGGATGTCTCCGTTGTTGTTGTTGAACACATAAACCGGACCGCCGCCGTTGATCCGGGCGTAGATGTACTTGTTGAATGAGACATCATAAACATCTCTAGTAGACACATTTCTTACATCTTTGGCCCTGACAGCAATCCTTTCTTTTATTTCTTCTTTGAGTTTTTCAGAAATCACCACATCCACGGTTTCCGGAGGGTCAGGTGGATTGGGAGGAGTGACGTAGTAAAACTGGTTCCTTAAATTTTCTCTTTTGAGGTTTTTCAGCTTATCCGAGTCAAAATCAAATCCTTCATCCGGGTTGCGAACGATCTGAAGGTCAAAATCAGTGTAAACCTCGCCCCGGTATGACTTCATTTTGAGGTTAGCTTTGGTGTTTGACGGCAGGGTCACATCAATATCCCCTTTCCAGGAAGTGAATGACATAGGAAGGTCCGGAGATACTTTCTTGAACACAGCCTTGATCTCTCCATCATAAGAGTGGGCCACGACAGCGTTGCTGATTCCTATTAAATTGAGGTTTCCTCGGTGATTGCTGACCTCAATTTCACCATTCACGTTTTCAACCACAACATCTCCCTTGTCATACGCGCTGATGCTGAGAGAAGTGGAATAAGGCACTTTGATAGTCAAGTCCACGGTCTGCTTGAAAGAACTCACACTGATCCGCATCACATTTTCATCTTCCATGACTCTGAGTCCCGTGGTGTCGACCTGGACCAGTTTCAGACCTTTGGCTTTTTCATTTCTTTCTATTTCTTCCTCTTTGACCAACTTCTCCCTCACTCTGGCTTCCACCATGACTTCCTTCCCGTTATAACCTGTAACCGTGATGCTGCCGTGCTGCACTCCCACCTTGACCAGTCCCGGCTCACTGGGATTGGAAAATGGGACTGTGGCTTTGTCTGCAGCTGTTTCCTGGGCATAAAGAAAAGGACCCATTAAGAGAATAACAAGGGTAATCCCTATAAACTGAATGTTTTTTTTGATTGTTTTTTTCATTTTTTTCTCCTTTATCTTTTTTTAATTCTTTGTTCAAATTTTTATATCTATTCTGAATCCCTTTTTTCACTAAATTATCCTCCTTTAAAAGCTCAGCTTTTGTATACCCTGTTCAGCCCGGTCTTTGATTTCAGGATTGATGTCTTCTGAATCCAGAAGACTTTTCAAAGCATCCACGGCTTTTCTTTCCCGGATGCTCACCATAAGGTCAATAAGTGAGGCCTGGACCATGGGCGAAGACTGCTGGGATAAGGAATCGATCAAACCCTGCTTGACTTTGGGATGGTTGTGGAAAAGGTAAAGCGCATCCACGGCAGCTAATCGGACACTCACACTCGGGTCAGTATTGAGGGTGGATAGAAGTTTGTCCAGCAGTTTGTCATCCGGATCGACCATGGTGTGGCTCATGTTGATCCCTTGAAGTCTTTCACTGGCTGACTCCCGGTCGATAAGCGACATTGCCAAAGTTTGTCTCATGCTCCTGACTTCATCCACCAAGGCCGTGGTTATGGCTTTCTGCTGAGGGATGACTGTCCATACATTTCCAATGACTAATCCCAAAACAAGCATGCCCAGAGTCAGGGCGAACTGAAAAACCGGTTTTTTGGGCCACAGATTCTTAAGACGGGAAAATAGACTCCCTTTATCTCTGCCCTCTTTTTCTGATTCAGCCTGTTTGTATTGCTCCAGCATGGTGTAAAAACGAGTTCGGAGCTGAGGGCTGGGCCGCTCTTCTTTAAGCACTCCTAATTCTGTCCAGACCTCAGTTAAAAACTCCAGCTCTCTGCGGCATTCTTCACATTCAGCCACATGTTCCTGGATCTCCTCTCTCTCCTTTTTTGAGAGCTCATTAGTGAGATACTCAACAAATTTTTCTTTTATGTTTTTGCATGTCATGACTGAACACCTCCCTGCAGCTCAAAATAGATTTTCCCAAGCTGCTTGACAGCCCTGTGGATATTGGCTTTGATAGTCCCTTCCTTGCAACCAAAAAGCGCTGCGATTTCTTTATACTTCATGTCCTGAAAACGGTTTAAAATCAAAGCTTCTCTTTTCTTTAACGGAAGCCGGGAAAGAGCTTCTTGAATGAGTTCTTTGTCCTGCTTCTGCTCAAAAGCATACACTGGTGAATCGTCTTGGCCTTCCGGCTCTTCAAACTGATCATCCAAATCAAAGTGGTTCTTGTTCTTTCGCAGATAGTCCACATGAACATTCCGGGCGATCCGAAACATCCACACTACAAATTTACCCCTGGCTTCATAAGTGGACCGGTACTTGAGTATGCGCACAAACACATTCTGGACAAGGTCCTCGCTGAGGTTGTGGGATCCGGTCAGGCGAAGAAAAAAGTTGAACACCTTCACATGATGTTTTTCGAATAAAATAGCCAGTTTTTCAACCTGACCGTCTTTGACTTTTTCCATTATTTCACTGTCTGATAAAGATTCCATCTGGTTTATCCTTTGTTCGGCTGTCATTTATATAGACTCCATTTTACCCAAAAAGTTACAAAAATATTTATCTTTTATGTTTTCTTTTCTGATTCGCTTCAAATACCTAATTTACACAGCGTTAACAAAAAGGTTCTATCCTCTCACAAAATACCTTTCTTTTATAATTTTCGGAAGATAATGGCTGAGTTCTCGTCTAAATGTATGAAAAGTTCTTTTTGCAATCCATCTATCTGGAGGACTAAATGAATATCATCGGACCCTATTCACTTAAAACCATAATCTTAGGTCTTACAGGCTTTCTTTTATTGTCTCTTTCGGGATTCTCCTTAAACCAAGAGCTGGATGAAAAAGTCCAGTCTTTTCTGGAGAGCCACAGATACCAGTGGCGGGACATGAATGTCCCACAAACCGACGGAAGAATTCTTTATGATATCATTGTTGAAAATGGTTACACCAGAGCTTTAGAGATCGGGACCTCCACAGGACACTCAGGAATATGGATCGCCTGGGCTCTCAGCAAGACCGGTGGCAAGCTCATCACCGTTGAAATCGACAAGAGGCGCTACCAAGAAGCCCAGGAGAATTTCAAGGAAGCTGGACTCTCAGATTATATTGATGCCAGGTTGGCTGACGCTCATGAACTGGTTCCAGAGCTGAAAGGTCCTTTTGATTTTGTGTTTATTGATGCGGATAAAGGATGGTACACCAATTACGTCAAAGCGGTTATCCCTAAACTAAAACCCGGGGGCTGTATCGCGGCCCATAACGTGTATCATTCCAGCCGAAGCCGATGGGGAAGACGAAGCGGGACCAGTGAGTATTATGAATTCATGCAGGATCAGGAAGATTTTGAAACATCCATCCTTCCCGAAAGTCGTTCTGGAGTCTCTGTAAGCTACAAGAAAAAATAAAAGTATGGTAGCATGTACCATCCAATTTCATGAATAAAAAAGTTTCTTTTCCGCCCAACCAAAAAATAGACAGAAAAATCGGTCCTTTGACTGCTACCTCCATTGTGGTGGCCAATATGGTGGGAGCCGGCATATTCACCACTTCCGGTATTATGGCAGGACAGCTGCCCAGTTCCGGATGGATCTTTCTGTGCTGGCTTTTAGGAGGCCTGATCGCCATGGCCGGAGCGCTTTCTTACGCAGAACTCGCCACCCGTATGCCCCAAGTCGGAGGAGAGTATGTTTATCTAAAAAAAATCTATCATCCCTCTGTTGGCTTCCTGACCGGCTGGACCAGTTTTTTCGTGGGATTTTCAGTTCCCATTGCTGCTTCAGCCTTGGCTTTTTCCGAATATGTTTTTGAAGGACTCCAAACCCAGGTTTTAAACATCACCCCTCATCAGCTTTTTTTGACGAAAAGAGGCGTGGCTCTTTTCCTGATCATCCTATTTACAGGAATCCACTATCTGGGGATGAAACTGGGGTCCAAAGTCCAGAATTTTCTTACTTTTCTCAAAATCGCCATTGTGGTTGGACTTGCCGGAACCGGCATTGCCCTGACCGGAGGAAAAGGGATCTCTGCGTTTTCCTTTGTCACAGAAGGACAGAGCTCGTGGCTGGCTTTTGGAACAGCCATGATGCTGGTTATGTTTTCCTACAGTGGATGGAATGCCAGCTCTTATATTGCCGGAGAGATGAAAAATCCCAGAAAGAACCTACCCCTTTCGCTAGTCCTGGGTACGGGTATCGTGATCTTACTTTATCTAGCGCTGAACCTATTTATTTTCCAGGCTCTCCCCTATGACCAGGCCAAAGGGACCATTGCCATTGGGGAGAGAGCTTCCATCGAGGCTTTTGGCCCATGGATGGGGGATACCCTGGGGCTTCTGATCAGCCTGGCTCTTCTGTCTTCTTTGAGCGCTTTTGTCATCATCGGGCCCCGGGTATATTTTGCCATGGCCCGGGACAGATTATTTTTTCCTTTTGCTGCAAAAATACATCCCAAATACAAAGTGCCGGGAAGGTCGATTCTGATTCAAGGGGGTATCGCCGTCATCATGGTCCTCATCGGATCCTTTGAACAGCTCCTGGTCTATATTGGATTTGCTCTGAATATCTTCCCATGGCTGGCTGTTTTCGGTATCTTTCTGGCCCGGAAGCGACATATTGGAAACCATAATGCTTTTAAGGTCTGGGGATACCCTGTGGTCCCTGCTTTTTTCCTTGTGACCAGTTTAGGGCTTATGGTTGTGAATTATTTGAACCGACCCCTTGAATCCACGGCAGCTGTGGTGACGGTGTTGTTGGGAGTGCCCTGCTATTTTATCTGGATCAAAGGATTCTCCCAAAAATCATGATGAAGCTTTTTCATATATAATAGGAGTCTATAAAAATGAACAAAATAAAATACAAACCAATAATTATCTTATCCGCTTTTTTGTTGTTTATGGCCCCCTCTTATTCTGCTGACTGGTTTTTAGACTTTGAAACTGGGCTGGTCTCAAGCGGATACAACAATGTGCGCATTCCTAATGCCACGGGGACTCTTTTTTCTCTGTCCGAAGATCTGGATATCCAAAGCAAGATGTTCTTTCGATTCAGAGCGGGCGTAAAACTGGGAAAAAAACATGTGGTGTCTCTCTTTGCCGCACCTCTCACTCTCAGGGCTGAAGGCAAAGTCGATCAGGAAATATTCTTTTTCGATGAACTATTCCCTTCCGGGGTCCCTTTGGATGCAGTGTACACATTCAACTCTTATCGGGCTACATACCGGTATGATATTGTCCGATCTTCGAAATGGAAAGTAGGCATAGGTTTCACGGCTAAAATCCGAGATGCGGTGATCAAGGTGGAGAGTCCCGACAAATCTTCAACAAAAACAAATGTGGGGATTGTTCCTCTTCTTCATTTCCGGGTCGAATACTTTATCACTCCCGATATTCGAGCTCTTTTGGAAGGTGATGCCCTGGCTTCTCCGGGAGGACAAGGAAGGGCTGAAGATATCCTTTTAGGGATCTTAGTGAAGGCTGGACCGGGCTGGGACCTTAAAGCCGGATACCGGATGATAGAAGGAGGAGCTGATGTGGATGAAGTGTATAACTTTGTCTGGCTTAACTTCTACTCCATAGGCACCATCTTCCGATTCTAAAAGGAAATCTTTTTAAAACATTAATAAGGGGAGAGGATATGGGATGAGGAGTCCCCTATGAGGGCGGAGCGGGCATGGTTCCTCTTTAGAGGAGAGCGAAGCCCGAATGGGAGAGAGATTCCTCGCTGGGGAATCGAGCGGGTGACGAATCCCATACCCTTCCCCGACATAGATCAATATCTCTCACATAGATAGAGACGTCTTTATAAATTAGTTTTCCTGAATAATTCAGCTTATTTAATGATGATCCGGGGTATGTTGTTCTCCTCCAGCATTTTCTCGAACTTGGTGATTTCATTTTCCGCCAAGTCTTTGAATCTTTTTTCCGCAGCCAAAACTTGCTTGTTGAGGTCCTCATATCTCTGATAAATGGCTTGAGTGGGTTTTGAATCTTGAGAATGGATTGCTGAATACAAATAAGCGAGCTGATTGTCCAATTTGACCTGATAATTGATAGGATCCTGTCCGCTTTCGTTTTTGGTCTGAATCAGGTCCTGCTCTAGAGCGCTCAATTTTTTCTCCAGTTCTTCAGCTGATTTTTTGACCTCATCACTAAAACCTGCTTTGAGAGCCCGTGATGAGAGGCTTTGGACCTGCTCCCGGATGTCACGCACTTTCTTGATCAATTCATGGCTGAGAGTGAACTTTTGACCTACTTTGACCTGAAGGTCAAACTGCTCCTGCAAATCTTGAACTGAAATGTTATCCCATCTGGGGTCCTTTAAGATTTGAAAACTCTGCATCCCAATCTCTTCTCCGCAAGTCATTCGAACTTTATAGGTCCCTGGAACAGCCTCAGGACCTCCGGTGTAGCTGAGTGATATCACAGCCTCTTTGATTTTTTCCGGTTCTTTATGAGTCAGGTCCCAAGTGAATTGATTCAGTCCTTTTTCAGATTTTCTTTTATCAAAAGCCTGAATTAAATGGTCATCTTGATCCAAAATCTCGATTTTTATAGATTCTGAATTTTCTTTGAGATAATAATACACAGATAACCTAGAGAGTGTCCCCCTCACCTGAGTCCGATAAGCGCTTCCCGGCTTGAATAATACAGCATCCTTATTAAGCATGCTTTTTTCAATTTGCTCAAGAACAGCCAATTCATCCAGTATCCAGAAGGCTCTTCCCTGGGTGGAGAGAACCAAGTCCTGGTTGTGGATCTTTAAATCCGTGACTGGAGTTATGGGAAGATTGAGCTTCAGATCCTGCCAGTGTTTTCCATCATCAAAAGAGACAAACATCCCGAATTCAGTTCCA
>DASRVI010000213.1:0-3530 GCA_035655135.1 Acidobacteriota bacterium
ATATTCTCCAGAGCATCTCCATACTTTTCCTTGCGCTCCAGTTTTTCCTTCACCCATTCTAAGAATTCTTTTTGCTGTTCTTCTTTTATCTTAAGTAGATCTATTTTCTTTATTCCTTCTAGTTTACCCTGATAGTTTTTCAAACCATTGTTGAGCCCTTTGATCAAACTGGCATACTTGATCTCAATTTCCCGGTCATCTTTCCCAGCCTCTTCAAAAAAAGCAATGATGTCTTTGTACATCTCCTTCCGCTCTTTCATGTTTTGGATGTCAAAATTTAGTTCTTCCACAGTGTAGTTTCTATAGGTCCGTCCCGGATATCCCATCACAAAAGAAAAATCTCCCTCTTTAAAGCCTTTGGTGGAGATTTTAAGAACAGCCTTTGGCTGGTAAGCAACATTGTCCTTACTGAAGTCCACTCCCTTATTATCCGGAGAGACATACGCTCTAAGAAAGGCAAAATCGCAGGTGTGCCGCGGCCACATCCAGTTGTCGATATCCCCTCCAAAATTACCCAAATCGCGGGGTGGAGCATACACAATCCGGATGTCCTTTATGCGTTTGAACCGGAAAAGATAGTACTGATTCCCGCTGTACATAGCTGCCACATTAGCCCTTATATCTTCACCTTGTTTTTCAGCTTCAGCGATGAGCTTTTTTTCTGCCTGGTCAATGGCTTCGTATTTTTCCCTATAGGTCATTTCAGGCTTGATCACAGATAGAATCTTTTCTGTCACTTCCTCATATCCCAGAAGAACATCTGCATAATAACCACTGGCCGGAATCTCTTCTTCTTTGTTCCAGGCTATGAATCCTTCCTGAATATAGTCTTTTTCTTTGGTAGCCGCTCTCTGAAGCGCTCCAAAAGCCACATGATGATTGGTCAGAATCAAACCGTCCGGACTCACAAATTCTCCGGTCCCCCCACCTAAATGCACCACAGCGCTCATCAATCCGGTCCCATCTTTTTTGTAAAGCTCTCCGGGATCCATCTTAAGACCCTTGGCTTTAAGATTGAGATCCTTCATCTGGTGGGGCATCCACATCCCTTCGTCCGCTAGAGAAACGGTTACCAGACCACAGATTAAGGTAAGAATGAATAATTTTTTAAGACATTTCATTGGAATCACACCTCCTCTTTCTTTCTCTCTATCATTATATCCTTAAACAAAGCAAAGTCCACCCAAAAGACAGTGAAAACAGTGCCATAATACCTATTCACTATTTATTTCACCGTGCCGTTATACCTCTTTATCTAGTTGTTTTTACTGTGATGTCATAATTGCTCAATTATTTTTTTACTAAGAATCAATAAATATTATATCGAGGCAACCTTTTAGCTGTGCTCTGCGTACATATATATGTATCGGATTTCGATAGAGTATGATAAAAACTAAGAAAAAAATTTAAAAGAGGCCCATTATGAAGCTTTTGTCCAGAGCTGATGAAATCATCTTATTATCTGTAATAAACCTTGAAGGAAATGCCTATGGGATTTCCATTAGAGATCTTATCCATAAAAAAACAGGGATTAAATGGTCATTAGCCCAGATCTATGATCCCTTGAACAAACTGACTCAAAAAGGCTTTCTTGTCAAATACAAAGGGAAAAGCACAGCAGAACGAGGAGGACGGCACAAGTATCTGTATGAAATAACCAAAGAGGGAAAAGAGGCGCTTATGGAAATCCGGAAAGTCTATGAGAATATTTGGGAAAAAGTCCCTAAGAAAGCACTGACCTAACACAAAAATGAACAAATCAATACAACCTCCCCGGATTGCAGAATGGCTTCTCAAAATAATTCTCCGCCAGGACGAGCAGTGTGAAAAACTTGGAGACTTTGAAGAGGGATTTCAGTATGAATGCCAGATAAAAGGAACAGATAAAGGCGTTTTATGGTATTGGTCTGAAGTCATAAAAGCCATCCCTCTTATTGTCAAAAATTTATTTTACTGGAGCTTAGCTATGTTAAAAAATTATCTAAAAATCGCCTTACGTCATATCAAAAGGCACAAAGCCTATTCCTTCCTCAACATCGCAGGGCTTGCTTTAGGCATGGCCTGCTGCATTTTGATTCTTTTCTGGGTGCAGGATGAAATAAACACAGACAAGTTTCATGTAAAGTCAGATTCTCTCTATATTGTCCGGAATATCCAGCACTACGGAAATGAAACAAGTCAAGAAATGGGATCGGTTCCCGCCATAGGTCCTGCGCTCAAAGCAGAGTATCCGGAAATCATCAATGCCGCCAGATTTAACAACGGACAGGGAGAATTTTTATTCACCAGCGGCTCGACAAAATTCAAAGAGCTTGTCCAGATGGCTGATCCGGAAATCTTTCAGATCTTCACTTTCCCCCTGATCCAAGGAAGAATCGAAGATCTTTTTTCCGGCCCTAATGTGATGGTGCTTTCCAAAAGCCTTGCTGAGAAATATTTCGGCCAAGAAAACCCTATAGGAAAAACCATTACGCTTAATGAAAAGTTTGATTTCCAAGTGGTCGGGGTGATGAAAGACATTCCTCACAACTCAACCATCCGTTTCAAGGCATGGGTTCCTCTGGAATTTGGCAATAAATTGTGGCGCCCAAACTACACTGAAACCTGGTATAATCTTGCGTTCCGGACCTATGTGGAGGTGGGTCCAAATTTTGATCTGGAATCTTTCAACAAAAAAATCATCAACCGCATCAGGCAGTCCAGACCAGAAACAAATTCAGAACCTTTTCTTTATCCCTTCAATAAAATCTATCTTCAAGTCTGGGGACGAATGGGGCAAATCCGGACATTCACCATCATTGCTTTTCTCATCTTGATCATCGCATGCATCAATTTCATGAACCTGACCACAGCCCGCTCCTCCCAACGTTCCAGAGAAGTGGGGTTTCGAAAAGTGGTAGGAGCCAAAAGAAGTCAGGTGACCAAGCAATTTTTTGGAGAATCCATTCTGTTCACCTTCATTTCCCTCGTCACAGCTTTGATTTTAGTGAGACTTTTGATGCCTTTTTTTAGAACTCTGACCGGAAAACCCCTTTATTTTTTAAGCCTCACCAACGGACCAATGGTCGTCGGCATCTTAGCTGTGACAATCCTTACTGGTCTTATAGCCGGGATCTATCCGGCTGTGTTTCTTTCCAGTTTCCGACCTGCCGCGGTCCTAAAAGGAAAAGGTATCTCAGGAAAAAAAGGAGACCTTTTTCGAAAGATACTGGTGGTCATGCAGTTTTCACTTTCTGTGATGCTGATCATCGGGACTCTCGTCATCTTCAATCAGGTCAAATACATAAAAAATAAAAACCTCGGATTTGACAAGGAGCATCTTCTCTATATCCGGGTAGAAGGTAATTTAAAGAACAGCTATACTTCCATGAAAAACGAACTCCTTCGGAATCCGGGCATTAAAAGCATATCCTTGACCTCTCATTCACCAACCGGCATCTACAACAATGGACAGGATTGGGATTGGGAAGGCCGGGATCCTAATGTCAATCCCCTGGTCACTTATTTTGGTGTGGACCCAGATTTTCTGG
>DASRVI010000214.1:0-2093 GCA_035655135.1 Acidobacteriota bacterium
CCTGTGTCAGTTCACAGCCAATGCTTTAGGGATTCCGGTCATATCCGGTCCGGCTGAGGCGACAGGTGTGGGCAATATCATGATCCAAGCTGCAGCAAAGAATAAGGTGGATTCTTTAGAAAACATGCGGTCTGTGATTTCAAATTCTTTTGACCTTCAAGTTTATATGCCGGAGAGAATCGATGAATGGGAGAAGAATTATGAAAGATTTCGCAACCTATGTGAAGGAGGATTTATTGAATTTTAAAAAAATTGAACAAGCCTACAAAGAGGCGGCCCAAAAGTATAGTGATATAGGCGCTGATACAGAAAAAGCTCTCAGCATATTGAAGAACATCTCTTTATCCATTCACTGCTGGCAGGGAGATGATGTGTCTGGCTTTGAAAAACCTGGTTCTGAACTCAAAGGGGGAGGTATAGAAGTCACTGGGAATTATCCAGGCCGGGCCAAGACTCCTGACCAGCTCCGTCAGGATTTAAAAAAAGTCTATTCCTTATTACCCGGAAGTCACAGACTGAACCTCCATTCCATGTATGGGGAATTTGGAAATAAATCTATTGATCGGAACAAGATAAAGCCTGATCATTTTAAAGGCTGGATCGATTGGGTTAGAGAAAATTCACTCAAACTGGATTTCAACTGCACCTGTTTTTCCCATTCGCTGGCTGATTCGGGCTTCACCTTAAGCAGCAAAGACCCCAACGTCCGCTCCTTTTGGATAGAGCATGTCCAAAGATGCCGCGAAATCGCAGCTCACATGGGTCAGGATCTGGGAAGCCCCTGCATCCACAACCTATGGATCCCGGACGGTTCTAAAGATATTCCTGTGGACAGGAAAGGGCATAGAGACCTGCTCAGAGAATCTCTGGATGAGATCTTTAAACAGGAATATCCGGCACAGGAGCTTAAGGATTCGCTGGAGAGTAAGCTTTTTGGCATTGGAAGTGAGTCCTCTGTGGTGGGATCCCATGAGTTTTATATGGGATATGCCTTAAAAAACCATAAAATGATCTGTTTGGACACAGGGCATTTCCATCCCACAGAAAATGTCGGGGATAAGATCTCAGCCGTTCTTCAATTTTCAGATGAGCTCCTTCTTCACGTAAGCCGCGGCGTGAGATGGGACAGCGACCATATTGTTATTTTAGATGACCCCACCCGAAATCTTTTTGAAGAAGTGATTCGGGGTGGTTATCTGGATCGAGTTCATGTGGCTTTGGATTTTTTTGACGCCAGTCTGAACCGGGTGGGGGCTTGGGTCATTGGAGCCAGAGCGGTTTTAAAAGCCCTCCTGTCCGCTCTTTTGGAACCCCGGGAGAGGCTCCTGAAAGCCGAAAACGAAGGGGATTACTTTTCCCGGCTGGCTATTTTGGAAGAACTCAAGACTATGCCTTTGGGAGCGGTTTGGGATTATTTTTGCGCTGTGATGGAAGTCCCCACAGGCAATGAATGGATCCAGGAAATCCTTCGCTATGACCAACAGGTCACTCAAAAAAGGAGATGAAAAATCCTAAAGGCTAAAAGGTTTCTTGTTGTTTTTTTAGACTCTGGTAAATAATAGGGAGGACCACAAGAGTGACCAGAGTGGAGGTGATGAGTCCTCCCACCACCACAGTGGCCAGAGGCCTCTGGATTTCAGCGCCCGGTCCTCTAGATAGAAGTAGAGGCATCACTCCAAAAATGGTGGTAAAAGTGGTCATGAGAACAGGTCTCAGCTTGATATTCACTCCGTTTAAAACAGCTTGTTTCAAGCTCTGGCCCTGCTTGATATGTCGATGAAATGAAGATATGAGCACCAATCCGTCCTCTAAAGCAATCCCGAAAATCGCTATGAAACCGATCGATGCCGGCACACTTAAATAAAGGCCAGAGAGCTTTAAAGCAATGATTCCGCCGGTAAGGGCCAGGGGAAGGTTGATCAATATGATGAGTACTTCTTTGAATGAATAAAATATGGAAAAAAGAAGAAGAGCCACTATAGCTAGGGTGATGGGGATGATCACCAAAAATCTTTGGTTGGCCTCCTGCTGAAGCTGAAACTGACCTCCCCACTTCACCATATAGCCTGGTGGAAGGTCGACTTTATTTTGGA
>DASRVI010000215.1:0-3997 GCA_035655135.1 Acidobacteriota bacterium
AAAGTATTTATGGAACCACGGCTAGTTTGTTTTCAGATTTAGAGTGGGGACGCAGCACCACAAAAGCGAATAAAATCTTCCTCCACATCTTTGAATGGCCCAAAAACAGAACCCTTGAGATCCCTGGACTCAAAGATAAAGTTAAGTCTGTCTATCTTCTGGAAAATCCTGAAACCCAACTCAATATCCAATACAATGAAACCGGAGCTGAGATAGAGATCCCTGATGAAGCTCCCGATCCTTATGTCTCTGTCATCGCCCTCGAGCTCAAAAAATAAGAAATTTAGGTGCGGCTTGTGCTCCCTTCATATGTTCTGAGGGAAAGGGCAAAGGATTCGTCACCCGCTCGATTCCCCAGCGTGGAATCTCTCTCCCGGTTCGGGCTCCGCTCTCCTCTAAAGAGGAACCATGCCCACTCAGCCCTCACAGGGGATTCCTCATCCCTTGCCCTTCTCCCTCAAAAACAATAATGATCCATATGTAACCTAAATTCTATATTCCATACATTGAAAACGCACACTTAGTGAAATTCATGTGTAGCTGCAGCGACATGATAGATTTAGCCTTTGGATGAGGCTTTTCGAGGGAATCCGGCGAAGCCGGACGCTGAGTATGTTTGACCCACGGACGGGGGGAGTTACGGAAGCGCCGAGAAAAACGAAGAAGAATGGCGTTAAAAATCTATCCGAGAGCTAAGCCACACCTGAATTTCAACATATTTTATGAATGATTAGGGGGGATTGAATTTAGGTAAACGTCCAAACACAGACTTATATATTTCAGGATAACGGTCTTTGCCTCCAATAAGCATGAAGGTCAAAGGCATAACCTTTTTGGCTTTTTCACTCATCTGGTTAGCCAGTCTTCTGATTTCCCATTGAGCGGTCTCATCTTCTCTTAAACGTGAAAAATGATAAAATTCCCTGGCATTCATTTTCAGAAGCACCCGTCTTCTATGAGCGTTCGTCAACACATATTCCGCTCCAACTTCCAAGCTGCGGAGTAAATCCTGATAGACTCTATTGGTTTTTTCAATCACTTTCAGAAAACTTTTTTCACTTCCCACATCTCTTATTGATGGGGGCACAGTGACGCCCAGGACCGGACTGTATTTTTGGGAAGTCAAAGTGGCCATTCTATGCCTTTTAAGCTGAGCGAAACAGGTGGCCGAAACTATCAAATCAAATGTCAAATCCACATACTCAAACTCTCGGAGCACAACATCGTAGAACTCCATGTGTTTGAATGCTGTTTTTACTATATTTTTTTGTTCTTCTTTTCTTAAGTTCTCAGCCTTTTTCAGGCAGGTCTTATAAGAGTTTTTAGAAGTTGTGTGCATTAAAGATGCCACAATTTTAATATCAGCATGAGGAGTGTAATACACAAGACGAACAGACTCTTTTGTGCTCTCGGCAGACAGTTCTCCTACATTCACTCGATCTTTTATTTCCTTATAAGTTTTCCCATCAAAGTCATTCGGTTCTGTAAATAAAATAATGGATGGAGCCACTTCTTTAGCTGATTTATAGATTTTTTTATTAAATTCTTTTAATTCAGTCAGCCTTTTAGATGAAAACCGCCGGATCATGAATTCAAGATTTCGTGCATTTAAAGTCATGCCCAGCTGTCCCTCTGTGGCAAGACTCACAACATACCGGGCATCTTCTTTTGCCCATCCGTTCAAAATGGAATGCTTTTTTTTATCCTGGGCCATATCAGGATATTTCTCAAAAAAATAAGGCTTGAGTTCTTTATACAATCTGTGATACAGATTGTTTTGCTCACGGATCATTTCAGTGAACACATTTTCTTTTTTGGCTCTTCTGACCTCCTCGGGAATCACAAAATCATCTTCTAATTTGATATATCTCTGGGACTTCTCAGTGTAAGAGCCAAGTCTAAATTTTTCTATCTCCTCGATAGCCAACCGGCTCATGCCAATCACATCAAAGTTAAAAACTGCATGCTCGGCCACAGAATGATGACCCATTTTAAAAATAATGGTCCTGTTTGACTTTCTTGCTTTGTCTACTTCTTTACGGGCAACTGAACGAAGTTGATCCACTGAACGAGGATCGCGGGATATTCGGGCGTAAGAAGCTGATAAAGTCTCAGGAGTTACATCTCCTCTTTCCGGAGCGCTGCTTTTTAACTCTTTGATCACAGTGCTGTCCACATTGTATCCTGCTAAAATGACTTTCATATTCAACCGTTCCTATAATAAATACCAAAGGCAAGCTGCAATGAAATTAAACTCTCTTTATTCTTCACTCGTGAATAATATAACAAATCCCGCTCATGTCTCAAAAGATTTTTTTAAGTTCTATTTTATCCTTTGATCACACCCAGGGGATCTGTTTTCACCACCAGGCTGCCTATACCTAATGAATCTGAAACTTTCACCACCTCATCCACATCTTTATAAACCTGGGAAGCTTCTTCAGCCACACATTTCCATCCTCTGGCTCTTAATTCCACGCCTTTGCTTTCCAGCTCTTTCTTTACTTTTTCTCCTCTGAAGTTTCGCAGAGCTTGCCGGCGTGACATCAATCGCCCAGCTCCATGGGCTGTGGAGCTGAAACTCACCTCCTCTGCTTTTTCCGTTCCCACTAGAACATAAGAAGAGGTCCCCATGCTTCCTGGAATCAAAACAGGCTGCCCCACATGTCTATAAACATCAGGAATCTCTTTATGTCCAGGACCAAAGCTTCGGGTCGCCCCTTTCCTGTGGATGCAAACCTTGGTTTCCTTCCCATTTAGTCTATGGACTTCAAATTTAGCCACATTATGACACACATCATAGACCTGATCGATTCCCTTTGATACACCCATTACTTTTTCAAACATCTCTCTCACGAAATGAGCGATCATCTGGCGATTGGCAAAAGCAAAGTTAACCGCTGCATTCATGGATTCATAGTATTCTCTTCCTAATTTTGATTGGAGAGGAGCATTGACCAGCTGACGGTCAGGCAATCCCTTGGTTCCGATCTCATTCTCCATTTGTCTAATGTAATCAGAAGCCACCTGATGCCCTAATCCCCGGCTGCCGCAGTGAATCATAATCAATATCTGATCTTTTGAATGGATTCCAAAGGCATCAGCTGTTTTCCGGTCATAAATTTCAGTCACCTTTTGGAGTTCCAAAAAATGATTTCCTGAGCCCAATGATCCCAGCTGGCTTGAACCTCTGTCAATGGCTCTTGATGACAGGTTTTCTGGATTAGCTGGTTTGATCATTCCCTCTTCTTCTGTTCTCCTTAGATCTTCCTCTTTTCCATAGCCTTTTTCCACTACCCACTGGGCTCCTTTATTGCATACCTGTTTGATTTCTTGTTGACTTAATTTAGTAGAGCGGCCTTTTCCCACTCCTGTAGGGACTTTTTCAAAAATCGCATCCATGAGTGCTTTCTTGTATTTATGTATATCTTTTTCAGAAAAATCTGTTTTTAAGAGCCTTACCCCGCAGTTAATATCATACCCCACCCCTCCTGGAGAAATAATTCCATTGTTCATATCAAAAGCCGCCACTCCACCAATGGGAAACCCATAACCCTGATGAGCATCGGGCATGGCAAAGGCTGCTTTCTGTATTCCCGGGAGACAGGCCATGTTCCGAGTCTGTTTGAGTGTTAAGTCTTTCTTTACATTTTCAATAAGAGAGGGAGAGCTGTAAATAAAAGCAGAAACATTCATATCTCCTTGTTTTGGTATCTCCCAGACATATTGACTGATTTGTTTTATTTCCATATTCTCCTCCCTATATATCGACCACCACCTGAATCATATATTGGTCATTTTTCTCAATAATCATCTCATTGTATGTGATAGCCTTAACACTTCCAGAAATCTCATACTTATCAGAATTTCGATCTCCTGCAAAATCGGCTTTCAACCGATATCCTTTTTTGTCTTTGTGGATAGATAAATTCTTAATGGAGTGAACCAAAAAATCACGGGCCTCAAAAAGAAACAGAATTTCTTCCAAAAAATTGAA
>DASRVI010000216.1:0-3897 GCA_035655135.1 Acidobacteriota bacterium
CATCAGCCGGGATGGGAAGGAACTTCTCTTTACTCACAATAAAATCAAAATCAATGGGGATCCTTGTTATATCTTCTTCAAATAAAAGTTAATTTCTTGCCTCTGAAGCGTATTCAAGACATCTATTCCAATCATCTTCATAATGCTTTCTGGCTTTTTCAAGCTCTTTTTCAGGAATAAGGGGGGATTCCTCAACCAAAAAATCAGGAACCAGAAGAGAAGTAAAAAGGATAAAATAACGTGGAATCATCCTAAAGAGTCTTTGGATTTTACTCACCCAATATTTATCTGAATATTCAAAATTTTGCCTGAACAAAAACCGGCTGAATTTCCTGATAATCTTAAGCTGCTTTTCATTGAACGATCTGTGTTTAGGTGACAAATCAACTGATTCCTTAACAAAAGTCGCTCCGAGAAATTTTGCGATCTTTTCCAGGAATAAATAAGGATCATTTCTCAGGTCACGGTAAAACAAAACCAGGGGCCTGCTCTTAAATTTATTTTCAATCATTTTTATCATAGGATAAAAATACAGATCTTTCTGCTTCCAAAATCCTTGGTCATTCTCCAGGTCAATAAATTCTCTGAAAGTAAAAGAATACCCGTTTTTTATCCGCCTTTTGTACTGTGACGCAATCCAGTAGTCATGTCTTCTCAGCACTATAATTATTTGAGCATGAGGATAAACAGACGCAATGTTATTAACTTCCTTTCTTAACTGGCGATCAAATTCATTTGAAATCAGGTATCTGTCATAGTCTGTCTTTTTGATGATTTGGACATACTTAAAATCCCGGTACTTGGTTCTTTGAATGTATTTAATGCCTTTTAATTTCGGAAAAAATTTATGCTGTAAATAGGTGGTACCGGTTTTCGCTAATCCTACATGAAAGAAAATTTTCTTCACTCTAAACTCCTATACAGGCAATCCTAAAGTAAAGGAAAATATAAAGTCAAGCGGATACAAACAAAGAGTTCTATGATTTTTCTTTATCAACCAATATTTGAAGTTTTCATGTTTCTGTTATATCATCCTTTTATTCTATAATACAGAGAGACAACAAAATGAAAATATCTTTTCTTGTTCCAGCAGCCATTGCTCTTTACCTTCTTTTTTCCATGGTCTCTATCTCAGCCAGCCAGATTATGCTTGGAATCGCATTCATTCTATGGATCCTTTCTTTGATAAGGTCAAAACAGAAAATATCCTTTCCTGGTTTTTTCTGGCCTCTTCTGGCTTACAGCTTGCTTTCTCTTGTGGCCTGTATCTTTTCTGACAATCCCAAAGTAAGTCTGATAGACAGCCGCGAGTTACTTCTGTTTCTCATTGTCCCTCTTGTCTACACAGGATTCCAAAAGATAAAAGATATTAAAACAGCCAATCTAGCCCTGCTTGCCTCAGGACTGGTCAGTGTATTGTTTTCGTTCTTCATTTTTATATTCAAGTATGAACCAGGGGAAAGGATTTCCGGATTTATGGGACATTATATGACCCAGGCAGGACTGCTTCTTCTCTTCGCCACTATGGCGCTCAGTATGCTTATTTTTTCTCACAACAAAATAAGGTATATCTGGGGAGGAGCTTTTATTGTTTCCTCCATGGCTCTCATCCTCACTATGACCAGAAATGCATGGGTGGGCTTAGTTGTTTCTGCCATTGTTCTTCTTCTCCTATACAAACCTAAGCTCGTAGCTGCGATCCCTGTTATTCTAGCTTTGAGTTTCTTTATAAGCCCCAAAGATATAAAACAAAGAGCACTGAGTGTATTTAGTTTAAAAAGCTATTCCAATGCCATCAGAATAGAATATTTAAAAGCAGGATGGGAAATAATTAAGGAATATCCTATTTTCGGCACAGGACCTGATACAGTAGATGTGATATTCCAAAACCCGAAATACAATCTATCCAGAGACGCACGCAACAATGTTCATCTTCATAACAATATCCTTCAAATCGCTGCTGAGCGCGGCATTTTCACTCTTCTCTCCTGGCTGGTCTTTATAATCTGGGCTGTTATCTCATTATGGAAGCTGACTAAAAATAAACATCCTCTGCTTTTTCCATTCACAGCAGCTGCTTTAGCAAGTGTTTTGGCCTTATTTGCAGCCGGTCTTTTTGAATACAACTTTGGTGACTCAGAGGTGGTCACTCTTTTCCTTTACATAATCACAGTGCCTTTTGCTGGAGAACGGATACTCAAACTAAAAGAAATAAAATAGACATGGCAAAGATACGAAAAAAAGTTACCCTGCTTTTTATATCTCTAGTTATTCTCTATCTTGCTTGGCTCTCCGTCCAGCTCATCAGTTTCAAAGATTATAATGAATTTAAAGAGCCATCAACTTCTCTAGAAATAACCGGAGTCTATCATATCCACTCTACTTTCTCTGATGGGAAAAAAACTGTCGAGAAAATCGCTGAATCGGCAGCTAAATCTTCCCTTGATTTCTGTATTCTGACAGATCACGGGAGTCCCAATTATGAAAGCTTGAAAAGCCAGGGCTGGAAACAAGGAGTGCTTGTCCTTGCTGGAAGTGAACTCTCAGTAAGCAGAGGTCATCTTGTGGCACTGAACTTTGGCTGGCCTCAAAAAAAATTTTCCCAAAATGCCGAGTCTGCTGCTTATGAAATAACCAAACTTAATGGTTTTTCAGTTATTGCCCATCCCTATTCAAAAACACATTGGACATGGGGCCGGTATGCGGGTTATTCAGGGATGGAAATCATAAATGCAGACGCTATGGTTAAGAGAAATTATATGCGTATGCTTCCTTATCTTCCAGCGCTTTTGATTGAGCCCAAACTCCCTATGCTCAAAATGATTAATACTCCAGAGAAAAACCTTTCAAAATGGGATAGACTTAATAAAAATTTTACCACCTATGGTTATTACAGTACCGATGCCCACATGTTTTACACTCCTCTTTTTTCTTTATTGCAGATCCATGTGATCTTAAAAAAAGACTTATCTTCTGATTTTGAAAAAGCAAAAACTCAAGTATTCAGATCTCTTCAAAGCGGCCGATTTTATAACAGCATTGATGCGGCTGCCCCAGCTGCAGGATTCCGGTTTTGGGGAGAAAAAGGAAACAACAAAATTTACATGGGTGAGTCCTCAGTATTCGATGAATCTATTTCTCTTTTTATAAAAACTCCTGATTCTATATCCTGCCAAACAGCTCTTCTGCATAATGGAAAACCTGTATTAACTGATTCCAAAGACTTGATTTCATACACCTGCCTTGAACCAGGAGTCTATCGAGCCGAAGTCTATCTTCATGAAAAAAGTCCCTTAGATAAATCCTGTCCCTGGATCCTTTCTAATCCCATTTTTCTAAGGGAGGAAGCAAATGGTCAAAATAAATAACGAAAAACTAGAAGCCATCATAAAAAAATTCAAAGGAAAAAGAATCCTGGTTTTGGGTGATATAATGCTGGACAGATATGTGTGGGGAACTGTGGAAAGGATTTCCCCTGAAGCTCCGGTTCCTGTGGTCCAGGTAAACAAAGATACTCTCTGTCTAGGAGGAGCTGGCAATGTCTACCAAAACCTAAAAAGCCTGGGGGCCTTTCCTCTTTTATTCGGGACCATCGGCAATGACGAAAAAGGAGAATGGATCAAAAATAAATGTGATTATAAAGAAGGTCTTATCACCACTAAAAACCGTCCTACTTCCACTAAAACAAGGATTATCGCACACCAACAGCATGTAGTCAGAGTTGATGAAGAAGTTAATGAAGTCATATCCAAAAAAATAAACCAGAAAATGTTAGAGCTTATTAAAAAAGAGAATTATGAGGGCATTCTGATATCCGATTATAACAAAGGAGTGGTCAACAAGCATATTATGAATGGCCTTCTGTCCTTTGCTCAAAAAAAAGATATACCTGTATTT
>DASRVI010000217.1:0-5486 GCA_035655135.1 Acidobacteriota bacterium
CCAGGTGAGG
This sequence comes from Acidobacteriota bacterium, assembly GCA_035655135.1. Classification (GTDB taxonomy): domain Bacteria; phylum Acidobacteriota; class Aminicenantia; order Aminicenantales; family Aminicenantaceae; genus WJMT01. The sequence goes on from DASRVI010000217.1 coordinate 11, forward strand.
GGTTACACATCCACCACACTCGCGTCACTAAGCTCCACTTCAACCACATCCGAAGCTGTATCCCCCGCATAAACATCCTTGATTTTGCCCACACTCCCGTTGACCCATCTTCCTTCAGAATCATTATTCAACAGCATCACCTGGGCATGGATTTTGAGGGATCAATTTTTTTCAGTGGGCAGTTCCCGGTCTTGAAAGACTCCCCGGATCTGGCCTTCATAGGAAAAAAGATCTCCTTTTATTTTTTGAAGCTGCTCCTCATTGATTTCACGAGCCTGTTTGTTGTAAGGAGTGAGATAAACATAAAATTCATTCTCAGAAGGTTCGAATGAAGGATCGCCTCTATGGTTCAGCTCTTCCAGAAGGTCTTGGTTTATGGTCTTATTCCGGATGGCGTTCAGTATGTCAATAAACCGCTCATCTTTCTGCCTGTAAACCCGGATCAATTCAATAAATTCCATGTCGAGATCCTGAAACACACGGGCAGAAAAGAAATAAGGCGTTTGATAATAGCCTTTGAATATCTCTCTTTCTTTCCCTTTGATGACCGGCGGAAGCTGGTACAAGTCGCCTATAAAAACCATCTGCTTTCCCCCGAAAGGGAGATGGCTTTGGGGGCAGTTCATTCGCAAAAATTTATCCACACAATCCAAAAGGTCAGCCCTAACCATGGAGATTTCATCGATCACCACCATGTCCAGTTTTTGATACAAGTTATTCTTTGGGTCTTTGACAATGGTGGTCACCTTATCCAGGGTCACATCTGGTTTGAAACGAAAAAAGGAATGGATGGTCTTGCCTTTAATATTCAGGGCTGCCACGCCTGTGGGCGCCAGGACAGCCACATTTTTCTTGGTATGATAACGGAAATACTCCAGCAGTGTGGACTTTCCGGTTCCTGCTTTCCCGGTAATGAACAGATGGCGCCGGGTGTTTTTCATCACGTTCAGGGCTTTTTTGAATTCAGGATTGATCTCGATTCCCTGAAACGGAGGATTGAGCTTCTCAGTCTCTTTATTTCTCATCTGGAAATCCTTTGATAAACCAGAAATATAGGTCATTCCTTAGAAGAAGTCAATTGAAGGGGAGTAGGGATGGTGCCCCCCTTTTCTCTTAAAAATAGGGTAAATAGATAAACCGTCCCCGTTTCCTATCTTTTTCCAGTCTTTCCAGGCAATTTTTTGTTTGTTCTCCCACTTCAGGAGGCATTTCATTGGTCTCCGGATCCATCCCTATAGAGCCTGATAAAAACAGCAGATTTCCGAATTTAACAGCCGGGCTGAACGGCATGCCCTCAGCTTCTCCCATCTTAATGACCTCTTTTACGGTGACCACTTCTTTTAGGTCTGTAGTCTGGCAAAAGCTAAAACAAAGAAAAAGCCCTATGATTAAAATAAATAGTCCTACGGGTCGTTTATTCATTTCGCCCTCCTTGAATCATGATGTTTGAATTAAATATCAATTCCCAGTGAATGTCAATTCAAGCCAAGCCCTCACATCCTCAATCCCTCTTGACTCCCTCTCCTCCTTCCCCATACCACTGCGCAATCAGATAGGCAATCCATACGAGTCTTCTTTTTCGAATAGTGCTACTAAGTGAAAAACAACTTGCGTTTAGTACAATATATGTCTATAATTAATTCATGAAAATCATAAAAAGGCGATTCTGGATTGAATTAATCCATAATTCTTGGGAGAAGCGTTCAATTATTTGGCTCTCTGGCGTAAGGCGGGTTGGAAAAACATGTCTCTGTAAATCCTTGTCTGATATCGAGTACTTTGACTGTGAACTGCCGCGAACTCGTCGGGAAATGGATGACCCGGAGGCATTTCTAGATTCCCGTCAGTCAAAAAAAATCGTTATTGATGAGATACATCGTTTGCGCAATCCATCAGAGCTGCTCAAAATTGCAGCGGATCATTACCCGGATTTAAAGATTATTGCCACAGGTTCCTCTTCACTGGGAGCCTCAACCAAATTTCGAGATACCTTAACAGGTCGAAAGTTTGAGATATGGCTTTCTCCCTTGATTATGCCTGATATGAAAGATTTTGATATAAATGACATCAAGCATCGTTTATTCAGGGGCGGAGTTCCTCCTTTTATTCTATCTCCAGATTATCCAGAAAGAGAATTTCAAGAATGGATGGATGAATTCTGGGCCAAAGATATCCAAGAGTTGTTTCGATTGGAGCGGCGCTTCTCTTTCCAGCGATTTGCAGAATTACTTTTTACCCAGAGTGGAGGTCTGTTTGAAGCAACCCGGTTCGCGCGGCCCTGTGAAGTAAGCCGCACAACCATCAGCAATTATCTCTCGGTTCTGGAGTTAACTTTTGTCGTCAATGTTATCCGCCCTTTCAGCTCACGGAAATCTACAGAGATCGTTTCAGCACCAAAAGTGTATGCCTTTGATACAGGATTTGTTTGTCATTATAAAGGATGGACTTCACTGAGGAATGAAGACTTGGGATTGCTGTGGGAGCATTTTGTCTTGAATGAAATTTTAGCCAGAAAGCAGGAGCGCAGACTTCATTATTGGCGGGACAAACGGCATCATGAGGTCGATTTTGTTTTGCCCAAAAAAGACAGAAGCGTCACAACTATTGAATGCAAATGGTCTGCTGATCATTTTGACCCATCAGGGATAGAAGCATTCCGTCGAATATACAAGGACGGCAGCAACTATGTTGTCGCTCATGATGTCAAACGTTCCTTTAAACGCACATATAAAGGCATTGAAGTCAAGTTTGTGAATCTTCCCCAGCTTATCAAATCAATATGAAAAAATAGGGTAAATAGATAAAGCGTCCCCAATTTCTCCTTCATCAAAGAAGATATTGATGGATTTATTGAGAAAAGTAAAAAGGAATAATTCGTTACAAGTTCCTATTAAACTCAGCAAACCGCTCAAAGGAAGATTTCAGGGCCTTTTATTTGCTTTGATTTGAACGCTGGTTATTTTCCCCATCAGGGTATCTGATAAACCAGGTTCATGGAAAGTATTTTGAGAAATGATTCGGACATCTTGAAATCCTGCTTGTTCTATGGTCTTTATATAGGCGCTTTTCTCCATAGCTCCGGCAATGCATTCGGCCCAGGCATCAAAATCGCTTCGAATCTCATCAGGCAGTTCTTCTTCAGTAACCAGATCGGAAATCAGAATCCTTCCTCCGGATTTTAACACCCGGTAAGCTTCTTGAAAGGTTCTCGGTTTATCCGGGGAAAGATTGATCACACAGTTGCTGATGATCACATCTATCGAACCATCCTTGACCGGCAAATTTTCGATCTCTCCTAGTCTAAAATCAACATTTTTATATCCGTATTTCTCTGCATTTTGATTGGCTTTTTCAATCATTTCTTCAGTCATATCAACGCCAATGACCAATCCTTTGGGGCCGACCTTATTCGCAGCGAGAAACACATCAATACCAGCTCCTGCTCCTAAATCCAGTACGGTTTCTCCTTCATTTAAATCAGCCAGAGCAGCCGGATTTCCGCAGCCCAGGCCTTTGACAGCTTCTTTGGGTATCTGCTCTATGTCTTTGTTAGAATAACCGATATCTTTTGTTTGTTCTCCTGCATCATATTCACAAGGACTGCATGATGAACAGCAGCTTGTGGTTTCTTTTGCGATCCGGGAATATCTTTTCTTTACATGTTTTTTTACTTGATTCCTCTTCATTTGAAAAGCCTCCTAGCAGCAATTTTTGGTGTCTTTGATTTCTTTTACACCAAAATTCAACAGTGCTCTTTTCACCTGGTTATCTTTTAAGCTGTAGATGATGTTTCTTCCGTTTTTCTCAAATTTCAAAATCCCAGCCTCGACCAGGACTTTAAGATGTCTTGAAATAGTGGTCTGGTCTTTCGCAGCCCTGGAGGTGAAATCACAGGCACAGTATTCGTGGTTTAGTAGATATCGCACGATCCTCAGTCTGGTTTCATTTCCCAGGGCTTTGAAAAACTTGACTTTGTCTTTGATCATAATATATGCAAATTCATACATATATTAACTCATTTTTAATTCATTTTAAAGGATATTTCTAATTCTCGAGTCACTTCAAAGATTGGCTCAAGGATCTCTATTGTTAAAGAGCAGGAAATTCCCGGTCTTCTTTCTTCTCAGGAAATCACCAAAATCCCGTTGAAATATAAACCACAAAATGCACTGGTCCTTACTCAGGGTTTTTGTGGGCAAATAAAAGTGCCCCAATTTACCCCTTTAATCTTACCTTCCTCCCTCTCGTCATTGCGAATCCTGTGGGGCAGGATGAAGCAATCTCATATAAACAGAGAAATATATGATAAAATTCTTTGTGATTTTATAGAGAATTCACAAGGGATGATAATTATCCTCATTAAAATCATTCACATAGCCGGAACCTCTATGAATACTGTAATGTCCATAAACAGTAAAAAATATCCATTTCCTAATAAAATTGCGAGAAAAACAAATAAGAACCTCGTCTATTATGTTAGAAACCAGTTGATAATTTACTATTTCACTGGATTGGATTGCACAAAATAATCTGATATAATTTCCATACCCCTATTTATTCCCAAGTTTTTAATAAATAATTGGATTATAATCCACGAATTTATATAAATTACTTGCATTAGGCTCTGAAATTTGCTATTTTAAAAAGCAAAAGGGACATGAAAATACCACGAGCTATCCAATCAAACATATTAAAAAAACTCCAACCCAATAAAGTGGTGGTCATCTATGGTCCCAGACAAGTGGGCAAGACAACCCTCCTTCATCGCATACGGCCACGACTCAAAGAAGATTACTTATTTCTATCAGGAGAGGACAGAACTGTTCAGCCCTGGCTTGCCAGCCAATCCATTGAAAAGCTCAGAGAAAATGTCGGCAGGAAAAAAATATTAATCATTGATGAGGCTAAAAAAGTGCCTGAAATCGGGCTAAATCTAAAATTGATTGTCGATCATATAAAGGGCATCAAAGTTTTGGCGACAGGTTCTTCTTCATTTGAACTGGCTCATCAGGTGGGTGAACCCCTAGTGGGACGGAAATGGCAGTTTTATCTCTATCCCATAGCCCAGTTGGAGATGAACCAACTTGAAGCGCCGTATCAAACCAAAAGCCGGCTTGAATCGCGGTTGATTTATGGAGCCTATCCTGAAGTCATAACCACTAAGAATGTGGCTTTGAAACGGGAACTGCTGAATTCAATCGTGGACAGCTATCTTTACAGGGATATACTCGAATTAAACGGCATTAGAAAGCCGCGCAAAATTATCGACGTTTTAAAAATGCTGGCATTTCAAATCGGCAGTGAAGTCTCTTTAAGCGAATTGGGGAATAATGTCAACCTGGATCTAAGAACCATAGAAAGATACCTTGATCTGTTAGAGAAAGTCTTTGTTATAAGAAAAGTAGATGGCTTTTCCAGAAACTTGAGAAAAGAAATAACTAAAAATTCCCGCTATTACTTTTTTGATAACGGCATT
>DASRVI010000218.1:0-8290 GCA_035655135.1 Acidobacteriota bacterium
CTGGTAATAAGTAAAGTGTTTGGAACGAATGGCTCCTGAAGCACAGCTTCCCACACAGCTTCCACATCCCCTACAGATCGCTTCATTGACTACAGAAACGCCTTTAAATGGATCATAACTAATGGCTCCGTAGAAGCACACGGAAAGGCAGGTCTGGCAACCTGTACAAAGGTCTTCTTTGATCTCTGAAACTTTAACTTCTGGTTTTACTTTTCTGCCTGGAATCAAGCTGGAGAGTATTTTTCCTGAGGTGGCGTGTGATTGAGTCATAGACTCAGGTATGTTTCTTGGGCCAAGGGCGCAGCCGGTTATGTAGACTCCTTCCATAGGAGTCGCCACTGGATCAAGCATTTCATGCAGTTCTTTAAAAAAACCAGATTTATCAAGAGGGAGATTCATTAGTTCAGCCAGATGCGAAGTATCTTTAGACGGAACCATAGCTGGGGCGATCACAACCATATCAACTGAAAGTTTATCTGTCTTGTCATTGTTTTTATATTCCACTTCAATTTTATCTCCGGATTTTTTTGTTTTTACGATCTCATCCATTCTGATAAATTCAACGCCTTTTTCTTTGGCTTGGTCAAAATAAGACTGGTCTTTTTTATGGGGTAAACACAGGTCTATGTAAAGCTCTTTAACCTCAACGTCAGGGAGATTGTCTTTAAGGTAGTGGGCAAATTTTAAGTTATACAAACAGCACACCTTGGAGCAATAGCCTTTTTCTTTTCTGCCAGCACAGTGAACAAGCGCTACTGATTTAGGTTTTTTGCCGTTTTTCAGCTCTATTTTTTCAGAATTGATCATGTCCTCAAATTCCAAAGCGCTCACAATATTTTCGTTTTCTCCGTACCCATATACAGGATTTTCTTTTAAATCGTACAGATCAAAACCAGTAGCCACAACCACGGCTCCTGCTTTGATTTCTTCCACTTTTCCTTCTTCATTTTCCTGATTGCTTTGAATAACCGCTTCGAAATTGCCTAGAAAACCTCGAACTTCTTTCACTTCACTGGATGTATAAATATTTATATTTTCATTGTTTTTTGCTTGTTCGATTTTTTCTTTGACTAATTTTATTTTTGAGCCTTGCTGAGGAAGAATCTGAGATAATTTTCCAGCCATTCCCCCTAAAGAATCTGTTTTTTCAACTAAATGGACTTTTCTATTGGGACCGGCTAAAGAAAGACTGGCTTCAATTCCAGAAATGCCTCCTCCAATAACCAAAACATCTACCTTGATTTCTAGTTCCTTTTTTTCAAGTGGATCATGATACATGACTCTGTGGATCCCGGCTTTAATGTATTTAAGGGCTTTGGAGGTGGCTTCTTCTTTATCTGGAATCATCCAGGCGCATTGTTCCCGAATATTAACCAGTTGAAATAGATAAGGATTCGTACCCGCTTCTTCGCAGACTTTCATAAATGTATTCTCATGATCTTTGGGAGAACAGGCGGCAACCACTACATGGGATAATTCTTCTTTTTCTATTTCTTCTTTGAGAAATTTTTTTCCGTCATTGGAGCATAAGAGAGAATGTTTTTTAACTGTTTTTACTTCATCCAGAGATGACAGTTCTTCGACTACCTTGTCAATATCTATTCTTTCTGGAATATTAGGGCCGCATTCACAAACATAAACTCCGATATTTTTATTCATTTTTTAATCCTTGATAATAAATTTCGATTATCTTATTCAGTTTTACTTTTACTGCAAAAAGGATAACACTCTCCCAGCTGCTGCTTCAGCTTGGGAAACTGACTCAGGAATATCTTTAGGGCCTTCAGCACACCCTATGACAAAAATACCTTCTTTTTCTGAATCGATGGGACTCAGATTTTGATCTTGGGTTGAGAAAAATCCCATTGAATCTTGGCTTATTCCGAGTATTTTAGCCAGGTTTTCAGTGCCAGCTGATGGGACCATAGCAGGTGAGAGGATAACCATATCAGGTTTGATAGAATTCTTTTTTCCGTTGTTGGTATAGCTGATTTCAAGATTTCCGTTTTTCCCTTTGACTTCGATATCTTCGTATCGGGTAAACTCTATTTTATTCTTGAGTCCATCATAGAATTTTTGATGAGATTTTCCTGGAATACACAGATCTGTGTGGAATTCCTGGATCTTTGCTTCAGGGGCTTTGTCTTTGATAAAGTGAGCGAATTTCATTGAGTACATACAGCAAACTCCTGAGCAGTAACCTTTTTCTTCTCTTCCCATACAGTGAATGATTCCGGCAGATTTTATGGGTTTGTCTTCTCTTAAAGTCAACTTTCCTGAAGTGGGCCCATTCTGAGCGTACAGTCTTTCAAATTCCATGGCTGTGTAAACATTGGGGTGTTTTCCATATCCGAATTTAGGAAGACTGCTCACATCAAATTGATCAAATCCTGTGGCCACAATGATAGCTCCCACATCCAGGTTAATGGTTTCATCTTTTTCAGTGAAATCAATAGCATCAAAGCCGCAGGCTTCTTCACAAGCATTGCAGTCTTTTTTCTTTCCGTTTAGACGAACACAGTTTTCAGGATCGATGGCAGGAGCATTGGGAAGAGCTCCTGGACATGCCACATAGATGGCTTTTTTTTGAGACATTCCTTCTTCAAACTCATTGTCTAGACTTACTGGACAAGGATCATAGCAGGCTCCGCATCCGATACAGTTAACAAGACTGACATATCTGGCTTTTTTTTCTATTTGAACTTTAAATTCACCAAGGGAGCCTTCAGTTTTTTTGACTTCACTCAGCAGGTAGAGAGTTATATTGTCATGCTGGAGAACTTCCTGTTGTTTTGGAGCGAGCATACAGGTTGCGCATTCCATGTTGGGATAGACTTCCTCAAATTTAATGGTCTGGCCTCCGATAAGAGAATCTTTTTCAACCAGGTGCACTTTCAGTCCAGCGTCAGCCAGAACCAGGCTTGCTTCCATCCCAGCAACCCCGGATCCGATAACCAATACATTTTGATTTTTCATTTTCTTTTCCTTTTCCTATACTTTTGGATTACTTGTTATGGGATTTGGGCCTAATTTAGAGATGTCATCGGCAAATTTGTTCACTATTTCTGTGTATCGCTTTCCTTCAGATGCGGATATCCAAGACAGCTGAATTCGATCTGGTTCGAGATTTAAGGCTTCAGTGATCTTTTTAAGTAAGGCAAATCTCCTTCTGGCATAGTAGTTGCCCTGCTCATAATGGCAGTCTCCAGGATGACATCCAGCAACCAAAACTCCGTCAGAACCCCAAAGCAGAGAAGATAACACCAGATTAGAATTCACTCTGCTGGAGCACATAACGCGAATGACGGAGAGGGAAGAATCAACATCTGTTTTACTTGATCCTGCTAGATCAGCACCAGCATAAGAGCACCAGTTGCATAAAAAACCGACTATATTAGGTTTGAACTTCTTTTGCATATTTTTTCCTCTTCAAATTGGTTTTAGATACTACTTTTAATGATGTAATGACTTTGAAAAGATTGAAAAAAACTTGGATATTAAAATTGAATTTGAGCGGTATGTTTGCCTTCTGCATCTGTGTTGCAGAATAAAAGTGTCTTTCCAGTCTTTTCTGCCCAGGCTTTGACATCTTTGGGAAAAGATTCACAGTCAGCCGTTACTTCTAATATATCGCCAGGCTGCATTTGTGGAGCCATAGAGGCGACTTTTAGAATAGGTTGCGGGCATTTAAGTCCCATTGCATCGAGTGTTTTTTGATCCATTTTTTTCCTCCTATAAATTTGTTATTTTTTAGAATGAAAAAGTCAAAGTGGCGTCTTTGATTTCATTAATAAAGGTGGTGGCGCCAATTATTTCAATGCCTTCTCTGAAATCTTCCTTTTTCAAGTCTTTGGCATCCAAAGCTAATTCGCAGACATATACTTTTCCGCCCAGGCTTAGGACTCCATCATATAATTCTTTGAGATCAGGAAGTCCTTTGACATCCCATTTCTCTATTTCGCCTTTAACCATTGCCGGAGCTCCTCCGGGACAAAAAAATATCACTACGTCATCTCCAGAAGCGGCTGCCGATGAGCCTAAAATAAAGGGTGGGAATACATTTCCCGGTTCTGAACCATTAACTGTAATCGCTACTTTGGCCATATAAACCTCCAAAAAAATTTTATGTATTTAGATTTGATTAACCGCAGAGTTAAATTTGCATTCATTTTAGTGTTTGAATAATTTTTTCTATTTTATCTTTTTCTTTTAAAAAATAACACCTTAAATTACCATTTTTACGAAAATCAACAATGCCAGAATATTTTAATATATTGAGGTGTTGGGAAATACTGGGTTGGGTGGCATCAAAAAGATCTTTAATGTCATTGACACAACATTGGTCTTCTAATAATTTTTCTACGATCATGAGGCGTGTGGGGTGGGCGAGGGCTTTAAGAATTTGGGCCTGTTTTTCTCTATCCATATTATTAAATAAGAAATTTATTATATAAGCATATAAACATAAACTTATATTATATTTGAAAACATTTTTCAATATATTTTTTCAAATTTTTGTCATTATCATGAATAAATTTTCAATTTTGTTTCCTTTACAATATTTGTTATATTTTACTTAGACATTTTCTTTTTAGGTGATTATAAGTGAATTTGTAGGAAATGGGCTGTATTTTAAGGAGAATGACATGAAAATTAAAGGATTTCTGGTGATTCTTGTTTTGGTAGTGATCATAGCGTTTTTTATTTATTATATTGCTTCAGGAGAGAAAAAAATTATCAAAGAACAGGTTGATTCTTTTTCAGGCGTTAAAGAAAAACTCACCAGGACTGATATGCACACTTTAAAGCGGGCTGTGGATTCTTACTCAGCCACACAGGGAAAGCTACCCAATAAACTCGAAGATATTAACTTAGCTGTTCCTATGACCACAGGAAAGTATGATGCCTGGGGTAAGAAAATCAAATACCAAAAAATTTCTGAATTAGAATTTCGTTTGATTTCAGCAGGAAGAGATGGAATTTTTAATACAGATGACGATATAATAATCAAATAAAGGAGAGGGAAATAAATGAAAATGTTTATTGATTCAAAATGGATTGAAAAAAAAGATAAAATATCTGTCCATGATCCGTTTGATGATTCTGTGATAGACACGGTTCCCAAAGCAGATCTGGATGATGTTGAACGAGCTTTGGAAGCCGCTCATCAAGGCTTTGAAACAGCCCGGAACATGACTGTTTATCAGAGAGCTTCTGTTTTGCATAAAACAGCGAAATATATATCGGAGAGAGAGGAGGAGTTTGCTGCCCTTATAGCCAGAGAAGGCTCCAAGACCATTCGCGAAGCTAGAAAAGAAGCTCAAAGATGTGTCAATACTCTCACAGTATCTGCAGAAGAAGCCAAACGCATTCTTGGAGAGACCATTCCTTTTGATTCTTTTCCAGGTGGGGAAAACAGAGTGGGATATTTTTATCGTTTTCCAGTGGGAGTGGTGCTGGCAGTGACTCCTTTTAATGATCCCTTGAACCTGGTTGCCCATAAACTGGGCCCTGCCATAGCCTCAGGCAACAGTGTGCTTTTAAAACCAGCCACTTTAACTCCGCTTTCTGCAATAAAATTGGTTCAAGCGCTGCTGGAATCTGGTTTGCCTTCTGAGGTTATTCAGGTCGTGACCGGATATGGAAGTAAAATTGGAGATGCTCTTATTTCAGATGAAAGAGTCCGCATGATTTCTTTTACTGGAGGAGTGGAGGCAGGAAAACAGATTATGAAGAGGGCAGGCATAAAAAAAATTGGTATGGAGTTGGGATCTAATTCTCCGGTCATTGTGTGCAAGGATGCTGATTTGGACTGGGCAGTGGAGTCCTGTGTTTCCGGAGCTTTTTGGGCTGCAGGACAAAACTGCATCGGAGTGCAGAGAATTTATATTCACAAAGACTTGTATGAGACTTTTAAAGATAACTTTGTTCAAAAGACGCAAAATTACAACATAGGGGACAAGCAGAAAGAAGAAACTGATATGGGACCTATGATCAACGAAGAAGAAGCAGAGCGGGTTGAAAAGTGGATCAAAGAAGCCGTATCTATGGGAGCTGAGGTTTTATGCGGAGGCAAGCGTCAAAAAGCCCTTCTCGAACCCACTGTTTTAGAGAAAGTCCCTGAAAAGGCTACCATTTACAGAGAAGAGGTGTTTGGCCCTACAGTTAATCTTTTTCCTGTGTCAGATATGACTGAAGCGGTCAAGAAAGCAAACAGGCTGCCCTTTGGACTTCATGCCGCTGTTTTCACTAAAGACGTTGATTCGGCTTTTAGGATTGCCTACGACCTTGATTGTGGTGGAGTGATGGTGAATGATTCCACTGATTACAGACTGGATTCCATGCCTTTTGGGGGAATCAAGAATTCCGGGTTAGGGAGAGAAGGGATTAAGTTTTCCATTCAGGAAATGACCGAGCCTAAAACCATCTGCATCAATCTAAGATGAATTCATTTGTTTTTTTTTTACTTTATCTCCTTTATTTTGTTGATTAATTCAAAAAGTTCAGGCTAAAATCCTTGCGAGTCATGAATCAGTTTTATATCATCTGATATATATAATCGTTCTTATGCCGAGTATACATGATTCAGATTTTGAAGTTCAAGTTATAGTTTTTGAAAGAGTCATGCTTGACGCAGAAAAGAGAATAATAACAGAGGGATCGCCATTTTTTTATGAATAATTCAGGAATAAAAAGGATGTTAAATGAGTGAAAAACTGACCTTGAGAAAACTGAAAAAACATGAGGGAAAAGAAGTTTGTCTTTCTGATTGGTTTGAGATAACTCAGGATCGTATCAATGCCTTTGCTAACTGTACTGAAGATAAGCAGTGGATCCATGTCAATATCAAAAAAGCAAAAAAGAGTCCATTGGGTGGAACCGTAGCCCATGGGTTTTTAGTGCTTTCCCTTATCCCTTATCTAAGCCAGAAAAGCATTGTATTATCCTATGACTGCAAAATGATGATCAATTACGGACTGAATAAAGTGAGGTTTATCAATTCAGTTAGACCGGGTTCTAGGATTCGAAACCGGGCTGTGCTGGAGAAGGTTGAGAAAAGAGGATTCCGCCGTATTTTGGCTCATGTTCAAAACATTGTGGAGATCGAAGGGGAGGAAAAGCCAGCACTCGTGGCTGAAGCTCTTGTTCTTTTTTATAAATAGTCCGAGTTATAAAACTTGGAAAATAATTTAATTCTGATAGAATGGTTTTTTCTATGATAGGTGTTTTTAATGTCTGAAGAATTTGATCCTGAGAATAATTATAAAAAAACAAGAGAAGAGATCGGTTATGTCTCCCGGAAAAAGGCTTCTCAGAAAGACTATGACCGGATAGGTTTTAAAGCCGGACTTGAAGTCCATCAGCAGTTAAAAACCAAAAAGAAGTTGTTCTGCAACTGTCCGGCCGGGCTTTATAATCCTAAGAATGAATATGATGCGGAAATCATTAGACATATGAGGCCTACGCTGAGTGAGTTAGGAGAGTACGATGGTACAGCTTTGATGGAGTTTAAAACCAGAAAACAGATCGTCTATAGAATAAAGAATGAAACAGCCTGCACTTATGATATTGATGACACTCCACCTTTTCCTCTTAACCGAGAAGCTCTTGATATTGCGTTGGAAATCTCTCTTTTGTGCAAGCTCAATATCGTGGGAGAAGTTCATATTATTAGAAAACAGTATTTGGATGGAAGCATCCCTACTGGATTCCAAAGGACCGCTATTTTGGGAGTAGAGGGACAAATCCCGCTGAGGAACAAAAAAGTTAGGCTGATCCAGCTCAGTCTGGAGGAAGATTCATGCCGTGAAATATCGGATAGAGGCCATGTGAGAAAATATCAGACAGATAGATTGGGAATGCCTCTCATTGAAACAGTGACCTATCCTGATTTTAAGAATCCGGATGAAGTGAGGGAAGGAGCTGAATACATCCGGTTTTTAAACCGAAGCACTGGGAAAGTAAGAACTGGAATAGGATCAGGAAGAGAAGATGTCAATGTGAGCTGCAGAGGAGGAACGCGGAATGAAATAAAAGGTGTTTCTCATAATAAGTGGATTCCAGATCTGACTCATAATGAAGCTTTTAGACAGTGGTCTCTTCTTCATATCAGAGACGAAATCCAAAAAAGAGTCAAAAAAACAAAGAAATGGAAGATATGCTCAAAGACTCTTGATCCAAAAAAATTCCGCTTCAAATCCAATGTTCTCAAACACGTGGTTCAAAATAATTTTAAGATAAAGGTGGTGAATCTTCCTTTTTTCAAGGGGATCCTGTCCCATTTCACACA
>DASRVI010000219.1:0-6010 GCA_035655135.1 Acidobacteriota bacterium
TCCCTAGTCACAAAAGATGGCGAAAAATTTGTATTTGCAGAAATTCATTTCCGCATAAAGGACAAAGCTGGCCTCAGAAAACGGCTATCCCAACTCAAGAGCTTTGAATACGACGAGCGGGACGACTCATGGACCTGGCTGACAGCCAAGAGCCGAAAATATCCTGACGCACCCAGATCGGTCCTTGGACGCTTCCGGATCCAGGGCGACCGCCTCATCGCAGAGACAAATTCAAAAGAGAGAGCTCTCCGACTTCGCTCAAAGCTCAAAGGTCATCTCCGCAAACTCATCTCTTATGAAAAAACTCTATATCGCGACCCTTACGACTTTCCAGAACTTTCCCCTGAAGAAAGAAAAGCTCAGGAGAATGAATACAAAGAGTTTAATTCAAGACCTGAAGTCCAGAAGGCGATGAAGAAGCATCTTGAACATCATTACTTTGTTGAATGGCCTAAGACCAAACTTCCGGCCTTAGGCAACCTCACTCCTTTACAAGCAGCCAAAAGGAAGAAAGAGCGCGCTCAACTCATCGCTCTTATAGACGATATCGAACAAAGTCAAGACACACCCTATTCAGAAATGCCTAAAATCAACATCAACAAGCTGCGCAAAATTCTCGGCCTCCCAATCAAATCAAAATAGTCCATCTCTTATCTGTCCGCAACCACATAAAACCAGACAGGTAGGTAGTGAACTGTTCTGTTCTTTCTCCCGTAAGAAGTATTGCATAATCCATGGTATCTACGTGACTTAACTCAATCAATCATTCATTGGATTGCCTCCTTAGACCGATGATTTGGGAACTTCTGTTTTTTTATATAATTTGACTTTCTATTATGGTATATGATACTTTTTATTAGTATTTTGTTATATTTATTGGACAGAAAGGAAGACAAGATAATGGATGAACGGTGGCTTTCGGTTGACGAGGTGGCAGAATACCTGGGAATAAAAAGGTTTACTGTGTATAAGTGGGTGAAGAGATCAGGCCTTCCTGCAAGAAAAATCGGACGGCTCCTGAAATTCAAAAAATCGGAAATCGACACATGGGTAGAAACTCAAGACGCAAAATCAAGGAAAAAGGATTTGACTTCTGAACGCGTTATTCATCTTTTAGAACAAAAAGCGTCGGAAATCAAAAAATTTGGTGTGCGCCGAATTGGTTTGTTCGGCTCACGGGCAAGAGGGGAAGGAAAACCAGGGAGTGATATCGATATATTGGTTGAATTTGTTCATCCGAATTTTGATCGATATATGGAGCTTAAATTTTTCCTCGAAGATCTTTTCGATCGGGATGTTGACCTTGTGTTAGCCGATACACTCAAAGATCAAATAAAACCTAAAATTATGCAAGAGGTTCAATATGTCGAGGGAATATAGACTTTATCTCAAAGATATTTTGGAAGCTCAGGAACGGATTCGGGAATACACAAAAGAGATGACATATAAAGAATTCGCACAGAGTAAAATCACTGTTGATGCGGTTATTCGAAATCTTGAAGTCATCGGAGAAGCCGCACGCAAACTTCCTCCCGAGATAAGGAAAAAGTCATCTGACATTGAATGGCGTAAAATTGCCGCCATGCGGAATGTTCTGACTCACGAATACTTTGGAGTGAATACAAAGATCGTCTGGGATGTTGTCCAGAATAAAGTTGAGCCGGTGGGAAGATTCTGTCAAAATCAGTTGAAAGATATTCAATCCTCTTGACATTGAAAGAGCTTGTTTTATCACTCCAAAGGGATGTTAAACCACTCTTTTGGTAGCTAGAATGGCGGCTCTAAGGGGAAAAAACTGTGAAATCCCTGTTTATTTCTTCAATGAATACACTTTTTGAGGGGAATATTCTAGAATAACCTTTTTCTCATTCTCTGGATCAGGTTTTTCACCCAGATAAAATTTCACGGTGAGGGTTAGGTTTTCAAGGTCATATTGAGCATACCAAAGGGTCCGTCCAGGGGCGGCTTGAGGGTTTTTAGGTGCAATCGGGGGTGAAGCCACCCGGGCATTGATGTCCGCGATTTCTTCAATCGTGAATTTTTTCTTGGCTCTTATAGATTCATGCAGCACTTTGTATCTTCTCATGCTTGAGTTGAGATCAGTCTCCGGAAATTCCTCTACCTTTTGATGAAGGAAAACCAAATGGTTAGTCACACACTGCGGTCCGCTTCCATCTATGATATAACTCCTGTTGCGGTTGGGAGAAAATTCAAACACAAAGGATTTTCCGCTCCTGTCCCCTATGATGTAGTGGCAGGGAATAAAAGAATAATAGTGTTTTAAAGACAGCAGAGCTTCCTTAGCTTCTTCCACGTTCTTGCAGTTATCCAGAAGATAGCGCATGCCCATTAGTTCATGCATTCCCACCTCATCACCCGGTTCCCTGCCTACTTTCGCCAACGATTCCTCCTCAGCAAGAATGGACACAACCAATCCTTCAGAATTGATGCCGTCCAGCACTCCCCCCAGATAATCAAAGGCACAGAGAGATAATGAGGAATAACCTTGATCAGGATGGATTTCGAACAGGATAGGCCGGGCCATTATAGCCAAGCTACCCTCCTGTGGTTTTCTTCCGGTGAAGTCACCTGTGGTAAAATCATAATTCCGGCTCAAGATACTGTGGCCGTTTTCAGTGCGCCCTGCTGCGAAAAAAACAACCGAGCATCCGGGTGGTGTTGCATTTGGCTGCCAAAGTCCATTAAAGTTATAAGAATCATCAGTGATGTCCATTCCAAAAGCTTGGGCAACTCCTTTCATGCGTTTATACATCCCCGGATAGTTCTGAGCCATGTATTCTCTTTTGGCTCTGTTCATGATGTGATTATCTGATGAAGGGATTGTGGCACCGTCCTTTTTGGCAATCTCTCCGATTTTCTTGCCGATCTCGAAGTTCGATCCTTTAAGGACAATATGCCGCACTGTGACGAATTTACCCGGACCGCCGGCAATGACCTTTTCTTTGTACTGCAGATTTTGTTCTGCTGCTGCTGGCAAAGCCAGGGTATTCAGCAATAAAGCCAATCCTGCTAATATGGATACAACTGTTTTCTTTGACGTTTTGATCATGATATCTCCTTAAATTGAATTAACAACAAATGTCCTCATTATTCCATACGAAATTGCTTTGAAATAAGTTCGCATAAAAAAATGGGTAAAAAAAATGGCTACGGTTTATCCATTTACCCATTTATGGAGTTCCTAAATATGATTAAAAAGACGTTTTGGTGGGTCAAAAAGCGGGTTCTAAGGGGCTAAATTTCATATATTAATACACCTAAGTTATTGATAAGATATAAGATTCAGCAATATTTCTTGGTCCGACCCCCATATCCCCACATATCCTTCACAGCACACATATCCCAGGATTATAAATTAGATTTATTTGGAACTATTGGATACAACCTTTCTCGTAGATTTATATTCGATTTTTCTTGAAATCTCATGCATTTTATGCAAGGCCATTAACCAGGACAGCAGGGATTCAGCGCCTTCGTTTTTATTAAGACCAAACGAGTGCAGACCGTCTCTGCAGCCTCCTGTTTTAAAGTCATAAAGAGTGGCTCCCATGTCATTACTTCCTAAAAACCAGTTGTAAACCCAGTCTATTTTTTTGATGAAGTAACTGTTTTCTGTGGCTAAATAAGCTTCGTGTAAAGCATCAATCAATGCCGCGGCTTCAACGGGCTGTTGGTCGAATTTTGCCCTTTTTGCGTCTCTCCTATACCAGCCATCGTTTCCTATAATAGTGAGGTGGCTCTCTTCAGGAGAGGTTTGAACTTTTAAAAGCCATCTCAAAGACCTCAATCCTATGGATACGGCTTGTTCATTATCATAAAATTGTCCAAATGTGATCAGCGCCTGAGGAAGCCTGGCATTTTCATAGCTTACAATGTCTTCACACCACACCCAGTCATCTGACATGTTATTCTTAAAAAGTTCCAAAAGTTTCTTTCCTAATTTTTTACAAGTCAACTTCGCGTTTCTATCCCCGCTGAACTGCTTTAAATAAGAAACAGCGCCTAAAATTGCGAAAGCCCAAGCTCTGGGAGAAGTGAAATCATGAACGAGATTAAAAGCTTGGTGAAACATCTCTATTCCTAAATTGGCAAGAGAATCATTGGGAGCTCCGGATACTAACTGACCTGCCGCCCAAATCATCCTTCCACAGCAGTCTTCGGATTCGCTTTCTTCAATCCAGTGTCTGTCATAAGACAGCCTGTTCCTTACTTTTTTATTTTTCTTATCCAAAGAATGCAGTAAAAATGAAGCATAAATACGCATTAAAGGCAAGACAGAATCATCCTTAAAAAGTTTCCAGTTTTTTAATGATACAATCAAAGCTCTTGAGTTATCGTCTGTGGTATAACCGTGGTTCCTATTTGGGATAGTGTAGGTGGCATGCTCTAAAACTCCAGTATCATCTGTAAGAGTTTGGAGGTATCTTAAATCAACTTCAGGAAGCCCGATCTGGAGCTTTTTTATCTCTTCTCTGTCTTCTTTAGAGATACTCACTTTCATATCACTTTCTTTATACTGATCAACGGCAGTTTCAAAAATCTGGATATA
Organism: Acidobacteriota bacterium; assembly: GCA_035655135.1. Taxonomy (GTDB): domain Bacteria; phylum Acidobacteriota; class Aminicenantia; order Aminicenantales; family Aminicenantaceae; genus WJMT01. The sequence goes on from DASRVI010000219.1 coordinate 4,571, forward strand.
AGAAGAGGCAACCTGCCGCCAAATCATAGAGCGGCCAAAATCATAGGCTTTTTTTCGCATTTTTTGCCTACTGACTTCATCCTCAACTAATTCCAAAACAGCTTCTTTCAAAGCTTTTGAATCTCTGAAAGGCACAATGATCCCTCTGTTATTGGAAAGAAGTTCTTGTGCGTGCCAGTAAGGAGTGGAAATGATTGCCTTTCCGCAGGCAACTGCATAGGCCAATGTTCCAGATGATATCTGTTCTCTGGCCAAATAAGGTGTGATATAAATATCAGCTGTAACCAAGTACTTTATGAGCTCGCCTAAAGATACGTACCTATTATGGAATACTGCGTTTTTTTCTAGTCCTTTCTTTTTGACCAAGTGCTCTAAGGAAATCCTGTATTCTTCTCCTTGGTTCTTCTTTATATTAGGATGAGTGGCTCCTAAAATAATATAAAGTATATAGGGATGCTTTTTCACTACCTCAGATATGGCCTCAATGGCATATTCTATCCCCTTATTTGGACTTATCAGACCAAAGGTCAATAACACCAATTTCCCCTCAGCATCAATTTGATCCTTGTAGTAGCTGGTATCCAAGAAGGGGACATCAGGAGCTCCATGATGAACCTTTCGTATCTTATCTTTATTGACTCCGTAAATACGAGTGAGCATATCCACAGCTTTATCTGCTAAAACAACCACCTTAGTTGAGTAAGAGCATATTTCCTTTAACACCTCTTTCTGATGTGAGGAGGGCTTATCCATCACTGTATGCAAGTTTGTGACAACGGGTTTCTTTATCCGCTCCAACAGGGATATCAAGTGTTCTCCATCTGGTCCTCCGAAAATACCAAACTCATGTTGGATGCACACCACCTGAGAGAAGGAGAGGTTGAGATATTCAGCAGCTTTCTGATAATCGATTCTATTTTGGGCGTTTATCTCAAAAATCACTTCATCTCCATAGGGATATCCTTCGGTCCTATCATTCACAGCCACCACCTGAAAAAGGCTGTTCTCGCTCAATATTTCTCCTTGAAGTTTAGCTGCGGCTAAGGCAAGATCCCGAGTATAGGTTCCTATGCCACAGCGTCTGGGTGGATAAGTGGCTAAAAACGAAACAGGTATTTTTCCGTATATTTGACTTGATTCTTTCATTGAAATGGCTCCTGATTTTACTTATTTTAAATAATCCAAAACCTCATTCAAGTAAGCTGTTGCCAGACCTATTGATGTATCAGCGGCTCCGTAATATATCCTGAGCTCATTGGTCTCTTTATTGACTACGGCTCCCGTGGGAAACACAACTCCAGGCACATCACCCATGTATTCATATTCTTCTCTGGGACCCATAACCCACTCTTCACTTCGCTTTATGAGTTTCCACGGCTCTTCCAAATCCAGAAGAGCTAGTCCCACTCTGTACAATCTTCCTGCTGCTGTTGTTCTCAC
>DASRVI010000220.1:0-3651 GCA_035655135.1 Acidobacteriota bacterium
AAAGAGAATACAGGCGAAGGGATCAATATTTTAGACTCTCCTCCGGGAACTACTTGTCCTGTGGTGGAGACCATTAAAGATGCAGACCTCTGTGTTCTGGTGACAGATCCCACTCCGTTTGGGATCAATGATTTAAAACTGGCTGTGGAGATGTCCAGAGAAATCGGAAAAGAACCTGTGGTGGTGGTGAACCGGGCTGACTACAAAAATGATGACTTAAAAAAATATTTGAAACAGGAAGAAATAGAGGTGATGGGAGAAATATCGGATGACCGGAACATCGCTGAAACCTATTCCCGAGGAGACCTGGTGGCAGAGAAAATCCCTTCCTACAAAAAGCTTTTTGAAACAATAGCCCGTGAACTATTAGAAAAAAGCCAACAGAAAAGAGATGTGAGAAAAAAGGAAAAGAAGGAACCCCTTGATATCAAAGAAAAAATAAAAAAAGCCAAACAGGATCAAACTCCTCCCGCCAAAAAACCTAAAGAACTTGTGGTGATCAGCGGAAAAGGAGGAACCGGAAAAACCTCTCTGGTGGCTTCCTTTGCAGCCCTGGCTGGCCGGATTGTGATCTCTGACTGCGACGTGGATGCTGCGGATCTCCATCTTATTTTAAAACCCAAAATCAAGGAAAAAGGATATTTCAGCGGAAGTGTAATTGCAGAGATCGATCAGGAAAAATGCACTGCCTGCGGGAAATGCAAACAAGAATGCCGGTTTTTCGCCATTGACGAGAAGGTTGCTGATAATAAGTCGACCTTTGTTATTGATGAACTAGCCTGCGAAGGCTGCGGCGTGTGTCATCTTGTTTGCGAAGACGACGCAGTGATCATTGAAGATGCTCTGAATGGAGAATGGTTTGTTTCAGAGACCCGATTCGGCCCTATGAGCCACGCTAAGCTGGGGATCGCTGAGGAAAATTCAGGGAGACTGGTCACCTTAGTCAGGAATAAACAGAATCTACTCGCTCAAGAAGCCAAATTATCCGAAGCGGTCATAGATGGATCTCCGGGCACAGGATGTCCTGTGATTTCTTCTTTAACAGGTTCAGACTATGCCTTGATCGTCACAGAACCCACGGTTTCTGGAGTCCATGACCTTAACCGCATCTTAAAAGTCACCGCCCATTTTGGGATTCCTTCCGGAGTGGTGGTGAATAAATATGATCTCAATCTCGATATGACAGAAAAAATAAAATCAATAGCCCAGGATCACAATGCCGAATACATTGGAAAAATTCCTTATGACCGGACTGTTACCGACGCTCAAATAAAAGGACTTTCTGTGGTGGAATTCACTCAATCCCCTTTAACCAAAGCCATAGAGAAAATCTGGGATAAAGTGAAACCTTTTCTTTATAATAAATAATTCAAATGGAGGTATTGATGACAAAAAAATCGGTTTTTTCAAAACTATCTGTTTTTGTTTTTCTTGTTTCATTTTGTTTGGCCCCTCTCTTCGGTCAAAATACGGTCACCACTCCGGAAGAACAGTTCGGTCATAAAATCGGAGATGACTACTGGCTGGCTACCTACTCCCAGCTTAAAGAATACTGGGAAAAGCTGGCTCAGGAATCAGACCGGATGATCCTTCAAAACATTGGAAAAACCGAGGAAGGAAGAGATATGGTGATGGCGATCATCACTTCCCCGGAAAACCAACAAAATCTGGAAACCTATAAAGAAATATCTCGAAAGCTGGCTTTAGCCAAAGACCTTACTGAGAAAGAGGCCCAGGAGCTTTCCCAAAAAGGAAAAGCCGTGGTGTGGATAGACGGAGGGCTTCACGCCACAGAAGTAGTGGGAGCCCAGCAGGAACTGGAGCTGGTCTATCAGATGGTCAGCATGAACGATCCTGAAACATTGAGAATCTTGGACAATGTGATTCTTCTCACCTTGATCACCAATCCGGACGGAATGGATCTGGTGGGAAACTGGTACATGCTACATGAAAACCCGGAGAAAAGAACCACCCGGAATCTTCCCCGTCTTTACCAAAAATACATCGGTCATGACAACAACCGAGATTTTTATATGGTGACCCAGAAAGAAACCGAAGCGGTCTGCAACATCATGTACAGGGAATGGTTTCCTCAAATCGTGTACAACCATCATCAGACCGGACCCTCTGGGTGTGTTTTGTTCGCCCCTCCATTTAAGGAGCCTCACAGCTACAATCTGGATCCCCTTCTGGTTCTGGGAATCACCACTGTGGGCAATGCCATGCACAGCCGGTTTGTGAAAGAAGGAAAACCCGGATCCACCATGAGAGAAGGAGCTTGGTACCAGACCTGGTGGAATGGATGCCTTCGATGCACTCCCTATTTTCACAACATGATCGGAATCCTCACTGAGATGATCGGAAACCCCACTCCCATGGAAATACCTTTTCGCTTGGAAAGACAGCTGTCGGAAGGAGACTATCCCTATCCCATAGCCCCGCAAAAATGGCACATGCGGCAGTCTATTGAATACTCTATAACTGCTGACAGGGCTGTTTTAGATCTGGCTGCCAAATTAAAGGAAGATTTTTTATTCAATATATTCCGCATGGGAAAAAATTCTATTGAACGGGGCAGCCGGGACCACTGGACCCACACGCCTAATGAAATCAAAGCGGTGGAAAAAGCCATAGAAAAAGACAAGCCTGAGATGGAAGGTTCCGGGCGTTCCCAAGGATATCCGGTCAAATATTTTGAAGAAGTGCTTCATAAACCAGAATTCAGGGATCCGCGCGGATTCATCATCCCGTCAAATCAACCTGACTTTCTCACAGCCATTAAATTCGTCAACACTCTGATCAAAAACGGAATCCTGGTTCATAGAGCTGCTGATTCCTTTGAAGTCAACGGGAAAACCTATCCTGAAGGTTCTTTAGTGGTTAAAACTGCCCAGGCTTTCAGACCCCATATTATAGATATGTTTGAGCCTCAGCATTATCCGGATGATGTCCAGTATCCCGGAGGGCCTCCCCAACCTCCTTATGACAGCGCGGGCTACACCCTGGCTTTTCAAATGGGAGTCCAGTTTGACAGGATCCTGGATGGTTTTACAGGACACTTTGAGGAAATCAATGAGTTGATTCAGCCCTCACCAGGAAAAGTGCTTCAACCCAAGGCCAAAGGTTTTCTTCTGAGTCATCAAACCAATGATTCTTTTAAAGCCATAAACCAATTGTTGAAATCAGGAGAAAAAGTCTTTTGGATCAAAGAATCCTTTACCCTCAATCAAAAGGACTATCCTCCGGGCACTATGTACATTCAGGCAAAAGGATCCACTGCAGGAACTTTAGAAGAACTCAGTGCGGATCTGGGGCTTGATTTTGTGGGAACCAGCATGACTCTGGACAGCAGCGCTTATGAGGTAACTCCGGTAAAAATTGGGCTTTGGGACCAGTACGGAGGATCCATGGCCTCCGGATGGATCCGATGGATTCTGGAGCAGTATGAGTTTGATTTCAAAGTGGTCTTCCCCCCGGAACTGGATCAAGGAAATCTGAATGATAAATTTGATGTTTTGATCTTTGTCAGCCGGTCCATACCCGGAGAAGACTCTGGAGAAGAAAGATACTACAGCCGAGGGGGAGCCATTGATCCAAAATCCATCCCCGAAGAATACAGGGACAGACTGGGAAGAGTGACCAAAGAAAAAA
>DASRVI010000221.1:0-7269 GCA_035655135.1 Acidobacteriota bacterium
CAACTTAGGTAAATTTCTTATGATGGATTTTCACTTGATTTCAAGAATATCTTTGTTTTCTAAAAGAAAACGCACAGCTTGAAGATGGAGTCGGTGGCCTGCTTTTTTGGCTTTAAAATGTCCTGATAAGTCTCCATTTAGAAGAGAAAGGTCACCCAATAGGTCCAGAATTTTATGTCTTACAAATTCGTCTTTAAATCTTAAGGGAGGATTTATGATCTCTTGATCATCCAGCACAATGGTATTATTAAGTGAGCTTCCTAGGGCCAGTTTCTTTTTTCTCAATATCTCAGCATCTTTGAGAAAACCAAAGGTTCGGGCTGGAGCGATTTCTTTTTTAAAAGAGTCTTGGTTTATATCCAGACTCAGTTCCTGCCTGCCTATACAAGGATGAGAGTATTTGATGATATAAGTTATTTTCAACTTTTTATGGGGTTCTCCGGATAGACTTGCTCCGTTTTCTTCTATTTTAAAAGCCTTTTTAATGGATATGGATTTATTTTTCATAGGGAGCACTTTAATGCCGGCTCTTTCAACCGCTTTGAAAAATGTCAAGGCGCTTCCGTCGAAAATTGGTATTTCCTCTCCATCTAACTTGATTAAAGCGCTGTTGATTCCAAAAACGAACAAGACCGCCATCAGATGCTCTATGGTCCTTACTTTGATATCGTTATGTATCAGATAAGAACTTTGCTCGGATTTGATTTTATTGACATCAAGACTCAGAAAGGCATCATTCTTATCTATTCTTTGAAATATGACTTTTCCTGAATCAGAAGGCTGGATCCAAAGTTTTACATTCTTTCCTGAATGCACGCCTTTGCCGCTGAGATGGATCTGCTCCTTTATTGTTTTTTTAAAAGACATCACATATCTATTTTAATACACTTGAATTTTATTATCCATCTTGAGTTATTTAAATATTATGATATTATGTTAAAATCAATTAACCTGCATTATTCGTGAAAAAATGAAATCACATTTAAAACAAATATTAGAAAAGGTGAAACAGGGAACGTTGACCCCTGATGAAGCTATGGAAGAGCTCAAACACTATCCCTATCAGGACCTTACATTTGCCAAACTTGACCATCATAGAGAGATAAGAAAAGGGGCTCCTGAGGTGGTATTGGGTCTAGGAAAAAGCAAGGACCAGATAAAAAGAATTTCCAAAGAAATAATAAACAAAGGAAGCAGCCTTATGGTCACCAAAGTGGGCCCGGAGACATATGAAAGCATTAAAAGCGACATTCCAGATGTAAAGTACAATGAATCAGCCCGCCTTATTTATTTAAAAGCCAAGAACCATTCTCCGGGAAAAGGGAAGATCGCCATTATCACAGCAGGAACATCAGATATACCTGTTGCTGAGGAGGCTGCTGTTACTTGTGAGGTTCTGGGAAATGAGACCTATAAAATATATGATGTGGGAGTGGCTGGCATTCATCGTCTTTTTGGTGAGTATCATAAGATAAAGGATGCTCAAGTGATCATTGTGGTGGCTGGAATGGAAGGAGCATTACCCAGTGTGATAGCTGGAATGACCAATATACCGATCATAGCGGTTCCCACCAGCATAGGTTATGGAGCGCATTTAAAAGGGATCGCCGCCCTTCTGGCTATGTTGAATTCATGTCCAGGGGGAGTGGCTGTGGTGAATATAGACAATGGATTTGGCGCCGCATATATGGCAAGCTTAATAAACCACCTACCTTGATCCTGTGTACTGTACTTGTAAAATAAGAAATCATAAGATAAAATAGTTAAACAAAGTCAGATTTAAATTTCAAATTGGAGTCAAAAATTGGATACAGAGAAAAAGAAAACTTCTATGAATGATTACCAAAAAGCATTGTCATCTTTTAATAAGGCAATGAAATATTTTCACAAAGGTGATTTTGACAAAGCAGAACAGTCCCTTAAAGATTTTATAAAAAGTCACAGTGAAGAGAAAGAACTTTTAGACCGAGCAAAACTTTATTTAGACATTATTCAAGCTAGCGGGGAACAGGAATCTATTTCTCTTAAATCCTTTGATGATTATTATCAATACGGCGTTTTTCGTTTGAATCAGGGGCGATATGAAGAAGCCATAGACCTGTTCAAAAAAGCAAACAAGAAAAAGGCAAAGCAAGCCAAAGTATACTATGCCATAGCCAATGCTTATTGTCTTATGGATGAAAAGGACAAATGCATAGCGAATTTAAGAAAAGCAATGGAACTGGATGAATTTTATGGAATACTTGCTCAGAATGAAACCGATTTTGATGTGTATAGAGAAGATGAGGAATATAACAGCATTTTTGAATAGAGAAGATGGAATCCCTCTGTATATTAGTCTTAGCTGCTGGCAAAGGCACCCGATTTAAATCCAATCTCATTAAAGTCCTTCATCCATTGATGGGAAAATCTATGTTGGGCTGGGTATTACAATCTGTTTCTGGATTGGATCCAGAAAAGATAGGCATTGTGGTAGGCTTTCAAAAGCAGGATGTCAAAAAAGGAATAGACCTCCCTAAAGTGGAATTCATTCATCAGAAAAAGCAGTTGGGAACCGCTCATGCGGTAAGGTCAGCAGAAAATTTTATAAAAAACCATTCGGATAAAGATATCCTTATTATGAACGGTGATCTTCCCCTTATCAGAACCGAGACTTTAAAGTCTTTAGTGGAAAAACACAGAAAAGAGAAAAATGAATTGACTTTCATGTCAGCTGAAATGGACAATCCAACAGGATTTGGAAGACTTGTTTATGGGGAAAAGGGGAAAATCACTATTGTTGAAGAAAGAGAAGCCACTGAAGAGGAAAAAAAGATTAAAGAAGCCAATGTGGGGATTTATGTTTTTAATGCCAAAGCGCTGCTCAAAGTCCTTCCAAAGATTTCAAATAAAAATAAAAAGGGTGAGTATTACTTAACAGATACCGTGGAGATTCTCTCTGGGGAAGGGGGTCAAGTCAGAGTCCACAGAACAGAGAATGCAGGAGAAGTAGTGGGAGTGAATGATAGATTTGAAATGGCTTTGGCATCCAAGGAACTTTGTTTGAGAAAAATAAAAACTCTATCAGCCGAGGGGGTCACTTTTTATGACCCTGATTCAACATGGATTGATGCTGAAGTAAAGATAGGGCGCGATACAGTGATTTATCCCTCTGTAGTGATTGAAGGAGGAACAGAGATTGGAAAAGAATGTGTGATTCATCCTTCTGTTCATATTGTCGATTCACAAATAAGGGATGGAGTTAAAATATTAAATTCAACTCTGATCGAAGACAGCTTGATAGAAGACCAGGTCAAGGTGGGGCCTTTGGCTCACTTAAGGCCTGAGACCACTCTCAAAAAGGGCTCAAAAATAGGAAATTTTGTGGAGATGAAAAAAACAGTATTCGGAGAAGGATCTAAAGCAGGACATCTTACTTATTTGGGAGATTCCATAGTGGGAAAAGAAGTGAATATAGGTGCCGGAACCATCACCTGCAATTATGACGGCAAGAAAAAACATAAAACCATCATCGAAGACGGGGCATTCATAGGGTCTGGGGTGGAATTGGTCGCTCCAATTAAAATTGGGAAAAATGCTTATATTGGGGCTGGGTCCACTATCACCAAAGATGTTTCCCCTTATTCTTTGGCTGTGGAAAGAAGCTCTCAAAAACAGAGAAAAGACTGGGTTAAGAATAGAAGAAAAAAATAATGTGTGGCATTATCGGATATATAGGTGAAAAAGATCCAACTTCTGTGATCTTAGATGGACTTAAAAAGCTTGAATACAGAGGTTATGATTCAGCAGGGGTCGCTATTGTCAAAGGAGATCATATCATAAGAAGGCGGGTAAAAGGGAAAATAAGTGTTTTAGAAAAAGAGCTTAAGTCTTCTCCGGTGAAAGGAGACTATGGGATTGGTCACACCCGCTGGGCCACTCATGGAAGACCTTCTGAGGAAAATGCCCACCCGCATCAGGACTGTGAGGGGAATATAGTGGTGGTCCACAATGGAATCATTGAAAATTATCTCAAGCTTAAAGAAGGACTTATGGATCAAGGGCATAAATTCAAAACAGAGACCGATACAGAAATCATTCCTCATGTCATAGAACAGCATTTTAAGGGAAACCTGGAAGAAGCGGTTAGACAGGCCGTTAAGGACCTGGAAGGCGCTTTTGCTATCGCGGTTGTCTCCTCTAAAGACAGAAACAAGATTGTTGTGGCCAGAAAAGGCCCTCCGGCTGTTATTGGGATCGGAAAGGATGAATATTTTATTTCTTCAGATATAAATCCTTTGCTGAATCACACCAGAGATATTGTTTTTCTTCAGGACAGAGAGATCGCTGTGGTTCAACCAGAAGGGATCAGTTTCAAAACATTTTCAGGAAGAACTATCCGGAAAAAAGTTGAACATGTGGTCTGGAATCCGGTTATGATTGAAAAAGGCGGATATAAACATTTTATGCTGAAAGAGATTTTTGAACAGCCTCAAGTTCTCAGAGATACTTTTAAAGGAAGGATGTCCCTGGATACAGGAAGCATCTATTTAGATGAAATAGGGCTCTCTGAAAAAGACCTAAAAAAAGTTTCGCGGGTTATCATCATTGCCTGCGGCACTTCTTTTAACGCAGGTCTGGTCAGTAAATATTTCATTGAAACTTTAGCTGGAGTTCCTGTTGAAGTTGAGTATGCCTCAGAATACCGATACCGGGATTTTATTTCAGAGGAAAACGCTCTTTATATTTTCATATCTCAATCTGGAGAAACTGCAGACACTCTGGCCGCTTTAAGAGCTGTGAGAAAGAAGAATGCGCTCACTCTGGCTGTATGCAATGTGGATAGTTCGACCATAACCAGAGAAAGTCAAGGCGTTTTATTGACACATGCCGGACCTGAAATAGGAGTGGCAGCCACAAAGACATTTTCAGCTCAGATGTCTGCTTTGGCTCTATTTGCCCTATATGTGGCTCAAATAAAAGGGAAGATAAGCAAAGAGAAATGCCTTGTTTATATCCAAGAACTCCAGCGAATCCCCCATAAGATGGAGAATATTTTAAACAGAGCCCAGTCTATTGAGCTCACAGCTCTTGATTTCATCTCATTTTCCCATTTCCTTTACTTAGGACGTTGGGTGAGTTATCCTATTGCCATGGAGGGTGCTTTAAAATTAAAAGAAATTTCTTACATTCATGCCGAAGCCTATCCCGGAGGAGAAATGAAACACGGGCCCATCGCGCTTATTGATGAAAAAATGCCCACTATGGTGATATCGCCTAAGGACAGGGTGGTGGAGAAAGTATTGAGCAATATTTCTGAAGTCAAAGCCAGACTGGGAACCGTGGTGGCTGTTTCGAACAAAAGTCAGAAACAAATATCAAATAAGGTGGATAAAGTCATCACCATTCCTGATGTTCATGAACTTTTTTCTCCATTTCTCACAGCCATTCCTGTACAGCTTTTTGCCTATTACATTGCTGCGGCGAGAGGGGCTGACGTGGATCAGCCCAGAAATCTGGCTAAAAGTGTGACTGTGGAGTAAAAACCGCCTCTAAATTTTTGTTCTATTTTTTAAACTTCACTGATCAAAATACGGATCTTGTTGAGTAATTTGGGTTGTGATATAATCGATTTCACTGAACTGCCGGGGTGGCGGAATTTGGTAGACGCAAGGGACTTAAAATCCCTCGCAGGTGATCCTGCGTGCCGGTTCGAGTCCGGCCCTCGGCACACTCATTAACTCTGGAAACCGTCTTTTTTAAAATTTTCCTGTTTGGCTGCAGCAACTCATTGATAATTAAACACTTAAATTAAATATCGCCTCTTTTTATCCTCTTAAAAAAATTTCATTTAACCCAAAAACCAGGTTCTAAGAGATTTCTTGATTTTTATGAATTTGAATAAAAATTGATATTCCATAAATTCAGACAACTGGGCTTCCCTTACTATGGATAATAGGGTCACATAGGAATTGTGCTTCATATTACGGGAGACAAAAGGTAGAATATTTCTAAATCTGGATTATTCTCATAAACCAACAATCGAATAGAGCTGTTAATCCAGGTCACATGAATAACCAGATTAATCCAAAAGAGAGGTGATCGCAATGTGGTGGGAAGATAAAATTATGAGGACATTCCGCTGCCGTCTGAATCAAAAAGCCGGAGTTTTAGGCAATTTGCTTTCAGCAATCGGCAAAGCGGGTGGATATTTAGGGGAAATTAAAACCCTTCGCATGGGCAAAGCCACTGTAGAAAGGGATATTGTGGTATTTGCTGACGATTCAGATCATATGGAACAATTGGCCAGAATGGTCAGACAGGAACCGGATGTGGAGCTGCTTGAGGTGAGAGACGAGGTGATGGAAATGCATCAGGGCGGAAAAATCGCCATTCGCAGCCGGTACCGCATTGAAGATTTGAACCAATTACGCCGTGTGTATACACCGGGTGTGGCAGAGATCTGCCTCCAGATACAAAAGAAGCCAGAATTGGCCCGCAGATTTACCTCTATCTCTCATTTTGTGGCCATTGTTACAGACGGGACAGCTGTGCTGGGATTAGGGAATATCGGACCGCAGGCGTCAATGCCTGTCATGGAGGGCAAAGCCTCTTTGATGGAATCCCTAGTCGGGCTTTCCGGTGTTCCCATTTTAATCAACAGTCAAGAGGTGGATGAGATTGTGGAAACCGTTATAAAAATCGCTCCCACGTTCAGTGCCATTCAATTGGAAGACATTTCTGCGCCCCGCTGTTTTGAGATTGAGAGGCGGCTGGTTGAGTCATTGGAGATGCCGATCATGCATGATGACCAGCATGGAACCGGAGTTGTTGTCACCGCTGCTTTGCTCAATGCTGCAAAAATGGCGAGAGTTAAGCTGGATGACTGCTGCATCGGACAGATTGGCTTAGGAGCATCCGGATTTGCCATCAGCCGCATGCTGATGCATATATTCGGTCGTCCGGTCATGGGGACTGATTTGGATAAACAGGCTGTCGAGCGGCTCGAAAAAGAAGGGGGTCAGGCATCCTCTCTTGAAGAAATCATGCGTACCTGCCAGGTAGTCATATCGACAACTGGAGTCCCTGGCTTGATAAAACCAGAGATGGTCCAAAAAGGACAGATTATTCTGGCTATTTCAAACCCTAAACCGGAAATTGAGCCGGAAGACGCTCTGGCTGCCGGAGCTGTCTTTGCAGCGGACGGCAAATCAGTTAACAATATACTCGGATTTCCTGGAATTTTCCGGGGTTCGGTGGATGAGGATGTGCCCCGCATATCTCAAGAAA
>DASRVI010000222.1:0-4204 GCA_035655135.1 Acidobacteriota bacterium
AAGATATTTTTCTCCGGGGGCAGGAATAGTTTTAGCTTTCCTTCAATCGATTTATCCAGCTCGAATAATTGATCTTTAAAAGATAGATTTATTCCAGCTAAATAAAGAGAACTGAAAAGAGCCGGAGCTTCAGAAAGATGAAGCAAACCCGAGATGTTTAATTTATCTGAGATTCCAGAAAGAGTTTGGTTGGCAGAAGCCAATACTTCAGAAGCATTCAGCTTATACAGGAAGTTCCCCTCTTTTTCTCCGTGAGAAAGGGAGAAATTAAGTTGTTTAATAAACACTTCTCCTTTATCAAAATGGAGTTTTATAAAAGAATTTTTTAGATCAAGACAGCGAACAAAACTTAAGATATGGGAAAGATTAGAGGCTAGGTCATGCCAGTAAATGACTTTTCCTGTTGTCTTTATTCGGACATCGACTTCCAATCCTTCAACAAGCAAAGTATCTAAGTAGGGTTTTTGGCCTTTTCTCAGGCGGTGTATATCGCCTTGCCCCGAAAGATTTTCCATTTCAATCTTGATTTCTGTTTCATCAATATTATAAAGCAGGGTGCTATTTTCAAGCTCAAAAGACAATGGAAAAAGGCTGTAATTTAGTTTTTCGATTTGGACAGGAATACCAGTATTTCGTTTGATGTATTTCTCGGCCATGTTTTTTATCAGGTTTTTTTGGAAAAAAAAGATAAAGGCAAAAATAATGACTACAAGCATGATAAAGGATAAAAAAATGCCTATTCCCCAGAGGAACTTTTTTATAATTCTTCTCATTTAATCTTAACTTCTGACTAAAAAGAAATTAACACAGCCAAGGTCATTGAGTCAATAAAAGGGATAATCCACTACCCAATTTATTCATTTCTTTTATTGATTACTTTGGTAATGGCTTGGAAGCGAATTTCTATGTCTTTAAGGTCTTTTTTTTCTTTTGTGGATTCTTTTGAAGATCGATAAATCATTTCTGCATGTTGTTTAACAGACAGATATTGGTCTTTATTTTGGGTACTCTGGGCGATAACTTTTAGAATTTCCAACAGTCGAAGGTTCACGGCTACGTTGCCAGCTGCAGATTGGCGGATTTGATTAAACGCTGCATCCAGAATACCGTCATAGCTGAACACATCCAACACCAGGCGAACATGTCCTTCTTTATCATATCGATAGGAAATAGGGAATTTCTTGGAGTGCAGCTGACAAATAATATCGCCAAGACGGTCAATACAACCCATAGCTGTATAGGGATCATTAATTCCTGGAGAAAGGGCACGGAGGGCGACCTCAACCAGTTGATGGATAGCGAATTCAACGTCTTGTTCAGGAGAGCGGCTCGAACCAAGCAGAAAACAACCATTAATCCTATCTTCAAAGCTGGTTTCAATTTCTGTGTCTGGAATAACAGCGATTAAAGGGGTCCCTGTGAAAACATAATCACCCGCTCTGTATTTCAATTGAATGACGAGATTGTTCTGAACAGCTATTTTAAAAAGGCCTTCCCTATCAATGGCTCTTAAGTATCCACTTTCCTTTGAACAAACCACTGCAGAACTGCTTTGAAAATCAGGAAGCTGCTCTAACTTTTTTTCAGGAATGACATATTCTTTTTCTTGCTCGAAAAGGTGATCAATCTTGGCCTTAAGTTCTTTATAAACAGAATTGATCACATGTTCAGCTTGAATCGATGTTGAAACATGATGAAAAAAGTAGATCAGAATACCCAGGTTGGCAAGTGCCAAAACAAAGCTGAAGGAGACCGCGATTCTTGGTATATAAATGATATTATCAACAGCCTTAACCGCATTTAAAACCAAAAGACAGTAGATAAATGTGGCAATAAAAGCCCCTAATACAACCTGATTGCTTTTGTCTACCATGAAATTTCTTAACAGTCGGGAACCAAATTGTGACGTAGCCATTGTCAGGGCAACTATTGTGATAGAGAAGGTAACACCTGCTATAGTGATCATGGAACCAGCAATGGTGGATAAAACTGTTCTCGCTCCTTCAGGTCCGCCTGTGTAGCAAAATATTTTTAAGCCTGAAGCTAAAATAGAATCGAATTTTACAAGAACAAAAGCTAGGCCGCAGGAAATAATCACCATCAAAGCCGGAACAAACCAAAGGCTGGTCCTTATCGACTCCCAAAGACTGGCAAGCTTGGTTTTCATAAATCGCTCATTTACCTATACTGATTAATAGTGCACTCATTTTATTACAAAAATATATTTTGTGTAAATAATAAAAGTATAAAGCGAAAAGCCTCATTATGAGAATGTCACCAGAATACTATTGACATGAGGATTCTTTTGTATTAATCCATATCCAGATATGTTTTTACAATCTGTAAGCAGGAGGCACCCTAAAATGAAAAAAAAGATCTTCATTTATTTTCTTTTCTTGTTAATAGCTCTGATTTATTCTTCGCAGATATTTCCTTCAGCAACCATCCGGCCCATTTTCACCTATTCCATTGTTGCGATGGATAAAGAAACGGGACAAATGGGGGTGGCTGTCCAGTCCCACTGGTTTTCCGTGGGCTTTTTAGTCCCCTGGGTTGAATCAGGAGTTGGAGCGGTTGCAACCCAATCTTTTGTTAAGGTTGACTACGGACCTGACGGTCTGAAGCTGATGAAACAAGGGAAAACCGCAGAGGAAGCTCTTAAAGAACTTATCAAAGCCGATGAAAATGAAGAGGTCCGTCAGGTCGCCATGATCGATGTTCACGGTAATGTGGCCGTACATACCGGGAAAAATTGCATTCCTGAAGCAGGTCATATAACCGGAAAAGGATATTCCTGCCAGGCTAATCTTATGTTAAAGAACACGGTCTGGAAGGCTATGGCTGAAGCCTACGAAAACACTCCGGGTGAACTGGCAGAAAGATTGCTGGCTGCCCTGGAAGCTGCTGAGAGAGAAGGTGGTGATATCCGGGGGAAACAATCAGCAGCCATCATTATAGCCCAGATTGGCGAAACAGAACCCTGGTGGGAAGGAATTCTTTACAATCTAAGAGTGGAAGATCACCCTGAGCCGGTCAAGGAATTGAAGCGTTTAGTAAAGCTCAATCAGGCCTATAATTATATGAATCAAGGAGATGAACTTCTCACAGAGAATAAGATCACTGAGGCCATGGAAGCCTATATCAAGGCCATGAATATGTATCCTGAAAATGCCGAGATGATATTCTGGCCTGCGGTTACACTGGCGGCTACAGGAAAAGTCAACCAAAGTCTTCCTCTATTTAAAAAGGTCTTTGCTCTGGATTATAACTGGGCCATCCTGGTGCCGCGTCTGCCTAAAGTGGGACAGCTGCCCGACGATGTTGAACTGATCAAAAAGATATTATCTGTGGCTCCTAAAAAAGATAACTAATAGAATAAGGCAGTATTTGAATGAGTTTATTGCAACAAAAAGTCATTTAATGCGTTTATATAATATAAGAGTTAAGAATATAATATGCATATGAAAGTGGAGGGAATAACATGACACCAAAGAGACTATGGATATTTGTGCTTTGTTTGCTGGTGATTCAGATTTCGTTTGCCCAGCAGCCGGGTGAAATAAGCTACAAAGATGTTTCTGTTTTACCTGAGGGAATTAAAGGGCAGCGCATACAATCCCTAATAAAGGCAGTTAACAGCAGAGATCCTGAGGTCATAAGACGTTTTGTGAGAGAAGCCTTTTCAGATAAGTTTTTCAAACGGGCTCCTATGGAAGAGCACGTGGATATTCTCCTGGGCATTTATGACCAGAGCGGTGGACTCGACTTTCACAGCATCCGCCATTACACGCCTGAACGGAAAGACGAGACCGTGGTCATTGTCAAAGATTGTTTGTTCCAATCCTGGCGTGCTTTTGTCTTCCATTTTGATGAAAGCGAGGACAGCCTGATTACAGGACTTCAGTTCACCGATGCCCGTGTTCCGTCCAATGTCACTGAAAAGCCTCTAGCCCAAAAGGAACTGGTCCCTGCTGTCAAAAAGATCGTCCAGCGGATAAAAGAAAAAGAGGCGTTTTCCGGAGCTGTTCTTTTGGCTAAAGGAAAGGACATACTTTTTAAGGACGCTGGCGGAGAGGCCAGCAAGCGGTTTCATGTGCCCAACAACATCAACACCAAATTCAATCTCGGTTCTATGAACAAAATGTTCACTTCCCTCTGCATCATGAAGCTGGTTGAAGAGGGAACGCTCTCTCTGGAGGACAGT
>DASRVI010000223.1:0-4157 GCA_035655135.1 Acidobacteriota bacterium
CCGAACTCATCCTGGGCAAAGACCCGGTGCTGGACCTTTCCATCTTCAGCCCCCGGCGCATCCTGGAGTCCCAGCCCATCCTCGAGTCCGCCATCATCTAAATTGGGTCCGGTTTACTTATTTACCTAATTCTTATCTTACAAATATATGTTGACTGACCTTGTTTTCTGTGTGTATTATGGATATTGAGGTAGTAGGATTACCTGGCCTATAAGATAAGAGGAGGAAAAGTGAAATCATTCCACATTGATATCATTGATGATATCATGGTTGATATATATAAGCACAAGTCACCTTCTGAGCGGCTCACAATTGCCTTTGGGCTCTGGAATTCTGCAAAAATACAGCTTTTTCACAATTTGCGATCTCTATGGCCTGACTGGGATGAGGATAAAATAAAACGCGAAATTGCCAAAAGGATATCTCATGGAGCAGCATGAGCTGCTGCTGTTTGTTGTGGGTTGCTTTGAAAAACTTAAAATTCCTTATTTAGTCACAGGGGCTATCGCTTCCATTGCCTATGGTGAACCCAGATTCACCAATGGCATTGATATGGTTATAGATATTCATCCGGCCCACATCCATGAATTCAAATCATGTTTTCCAGAGAATGAATTCTATCTCGATGTGGATTCCATGAAACAAGCTATAAACCACCGTTCTCAATTCAATATCATTCATCCTGAATCCGGGCTCAAGGTCGATGTGATCATCTCCAAAAAGGATGATTTCGATCAGAGTCGATTTGCCCGAACAAAAAAACTTAATGTTTCCGAGAAGAAATCAGTAAATTTTGCATCACCTGAGGATGTTATCATCAAAAAATTACAATACTTCAAAAAAGGACACTCAGAAAAGCATCTACGTGATTGTGCCAGTATGCTCAAAATTTCCTCCGATTTGATCGATCGTGATTATATTTCTTTTTGGTCAAAAAAGCTTTCTATAAGTATACTTTGGGAAGAGTTACAAAAAAAAATATAAAAAAGAAAAAGACTCTATCATGCTGATAAAAAAGAGCGGTCAATTACTAAAGTATCAATCTGCGATGTATCCGGCTCGGTGCAGCACCCTGTAATGTTTCCCCTTGATCTTCACTTTGATCTAAAAACAGATCCGTCATACCCGCTCACTTGTTTTTCACTCTTTCTCTCTCTCTCTACAATCTCATACTGATAAACTTTGGTCTCATTAAGGTCTAAAAGAAGAAGCTGATTCCCATCAATATTTCCATTTCTCATCCACCACCTGATACTTGGTTAAATCCATGGTGCCATCTTCATTAGATTCTCTAAAGAAGAGAAAGCCCTCATGGGTTCCGATAAGGGTTCCCTTCACATTCAACCAGAAGCTGTCCAAAAAAGTGCCTTTTTTATCAAACAGGTCAAAAAGCATTCCTTTTTTTTCATCAAAAGTAGAGGTCCACACCAGGATATTCCCCTGAAAGGTGTAGATGTACGTGATATCAGATAAATACTTTCTTTTAGGAATTTTAGACCCAGGCTTGGCTGTTTCTCTCTCAGGAGCTTTGACCCGGGAGTATTGGCGGGTGAATTTGCTGACCACTTCCCCTGTCTTGATATTCAAAACCGTGACCATGTATTCTTCGGGGTCGGTCCAAATGCAGTGCCGGCCATCATGGCTCATGATGGTGATTGAACGACCCCAGCTCACCATGACATTTTCACCCCGATAGGCTCTCATCACAGCTGAGGGGAATTTCTTTATCACTTCTTCGTCTTTTGAAAGCACCACTATGTATTCGGGAGCATCGATAAAATTTCCTGTTCGTTCCTCAGCCTCCGGAAAATTCGTTTTGGTCATAACAAAATGATCTCCCAACAGGCCGAGCAGAAGACTATAGCGTTCGGTCAAGCGGAATTCATCCAACAATTCCCCCTCAAGGTCCATATGCAGGATTTTGGAGTTTCCGATGTCAAAGATATAGATGTCCTCCCCCTGGAGAACATACCTTGAGAACTGTTGGATCTCCCCTGGTCCCTGGCCTTTTTTTAAGAGATTTTTGACAAATTGGCCTTCCGGGGTGAATTTAAGAAACTGATTGGAGTCATGAAGAAAAATAAAACCATTCTCCGCCACTTTGGGAAATTGGGGACGCTTGAAAAAGAACTCTTCTCCTTCATCCGAGATCCTTAGAACTTCCTTTAATTCAAGGATCCGGCCGGCATTGGGATTTAAGGGCTTATTTGGATTTTCGATGATCTCCTGCGAAAAGATAAAGAGAATGAGAATCAATAGGAAGAAAACAAGAAAAATAAATTTTTTCATTTAATCCCTCCTTTTTATAAACATGGCCTATTCATAAAAAAATAGCGATGTTTTTATCATCAATTTATTATCAGCGATAGGCAAAGTTATTCCAAAAAATAGCGATTGTAACTATTTTCCTGTTTAAGTATTTCATTTTAATCGCTATTTTTTTACCATTGAGGCGAGCCGATCTCACCGCATCTGCGTCGTTACAAGGCATTCGAAGTGAAGGACCACGTCTTCATGCCTTGTGCCTCGCATCTGCAGCAACCTCGACTCATGAATAATCCATTTTAATTAAAATGTATCATAATTTTATCAATCAGCCACATAACCGGCCCGGTGAGTGATCCGGTAGCCGCCCCCTCTAATACGAATCTCAATCTTATGGAACTTGTTGTCCACTTTATAGTCACTTGGAGTGTAATAGATTAGGTAGTAATTTTCCGAAGCCTCCACCGTCTTTTCAAACGCCACCGCTACATTGGCTGAACTTTCGGTCAGTCCTCCGGTGGCTTTGGCCAGGTCATTGAAAGCTCCAAAAATCTCACTTGAAGAATCCTCCATTTTAATCCTTGATTTATCCAAAGAAGTCAATCTGGTTAAATCCAATTCATAATCCGGTCTTCTGGTGATGAACACAAAGTGGCTGGATATAGAGGAATCAGAAAAACATGCTTTTATTTTTTTTGTATCAAGGGATATATCCTTTAGTATTTCTAATTTATCAAAAGGACCAATAACGTCTGGAATGGGAAGACTCTCTTTTTGGAAAAACAAAAACACATGATTTTGTCCTTCATTCTTTTTGAGATTCTCTGATAATCGGACTAGTTTGGCTTCATCAAAACGCTTCATAGCTTTCATCTCTCTTAAAATATCCATACACATTAATCTCTTTGTGCCTTCTGATAATCCTTCTGTATTCATAATTTTTCTGATCTGTCCAAAAAAAGTCCTGTAATCAGCCGATCCCTGGACAATATCTTTTCTCAGTTTGGCTTTCAATTGATCCGCGATTCTTTGTTTGGGGAGAACTTTTAGGGCATCTTCTTTAATGGAATAAGAGTTTACGGGAGTGAAAACATTGAGAGAATCACCATCAATAACCCTATTGAAAAAATAATCCATCACTTCATTTAATCGAGGAAGGTAGTGGCGGATCTCAAACACAAAAACAAAGTTCCGTGATTCGATCTCAGGTTGGATTGTTTTGACTGCCTCCTCATGCTTTTCCTCTCTCTCGATGGTTTTCTTTTTGATGAGATACACGGCATCGATCCTCTGGGGCTTGCCGTCTTCAAGCAGCATAAAGTCCTGAATGGAAAGGTCCCTCACAAAACGCCCTTTTTTATAGACCCGGACCGGAACCTCGATGCTGACCACCCGCTCCACATGCTCTTCCTGAGGGAACGAAGGATTCATGAAGACCAAACAGGATAAAAATAAAAACCCCCATAAAATCCACTTCTTCATCCATCCCTCCAATGTGAATGCATCACTTCATTGGGGTTTAGAGCAAAATTTATGCCAACCTCTCCACTCTGATCTTCAGCAGAAATGAAACGCCCACCTGTTTCCTACAGAGGTCACCTGTCCTCAAATTGGGGACAGTTTACTTATTTACCCTATTTTTACCTTATTTTTTGGAATAAACCACCTTTCCGCCCACAATGGTATAGAGTACTTCAGCTTCCAGGATCTCATCTTCAGGAACCGTCATGATGTCTTTGGACAGCACTGTAATATCCGCCAGCTTGCCCGGAGACAGGGAGCCCAGTAGATCTTCCTGAAAAGAAGCATAAGCGCCGTTTATGGTGTAGGAGCGCAGGGCCTGATCCCGGGTCATTCTCTGATCAGGATAAAAAAGTTCGCCGTTTTTCATT
>DASRVI010000224.1:0-5275 GCA_035655135.1 Acidobacteriota bacterium
CCCCTTTCACATTCACGGTTCCTCCTATATTGGCTATATGAACTTTGCAGGGAACAAGGTTCTGTATATCCAAAGCCAGCTCATAAATAGCTAAAATTTCTGGGTCAAACTTCATGCAGATTGCCTTCAGTTCTTCCGGCATAAAGTGATCAAGATGTCCGTGAGTATAGAGCAAAATATCCACTTTTTCAGCCAGGTTGTCTAAGTTTTTTAATTCTGCTGGGCAGGAAGGATTGGCTTCTAACCATGGATCAATCAGTATGACTTTCCCAGATGGAGAAGTTATCTTAAACGAAGCGTGACCTAACCAAGTTATTTTTACTTTCCCTTTCCCTTGGGCGTAAGCGAGCTCATGGTTGCCTATAAAAATAATACCAGTCATCAAAAAACATAAAATCAAATTTTTGTAATATTTTGTCATGTCAGCCTCCATTTATTAATGATTTATTTCTAACTTTATATTCATTTAATTTATCCTTCATTTTTTATGACTTGATCAATAATATTTTTTATTTCAAATTTTTGTAAAGGTTTTACTAAATACCCCTGATGATTTGTTTTTTTGGCCCTGTTAATAGTTTGGTTGTCTGTATGAGAAGTCATATATATAATGGGGATATTAATAATCTTATGTATACGTTTGGAGGCCTCAATACCATCCATCTCCCCTTTAAGTTTGATATCCATTAAAACTAAACCGGGATTTTTTTCTTTTACACTCTTTATAGCCTCCTTTCCTGAGGATACGGGTCCGCATACAAGATAACCTAACTCCATTAACATATTTTTTATGTCCATTGCGACAATATTTTCATCTTCAACTAAAAGTATTCGAAATTTTCTTCGTTTTAGGCTGCTCAAAGTACTTAATTTCATTTAAAATGACCCTTGCCGTTTTTAATGGCTTTTAATTTCTAAGTTTAACTGAAGATTTAAGGTAATGAGCTAAATTCTCAAATTCTTGTTTGTTTTTTTTAGTCAAAAGTACCTTTCTGTATTTTCTTATTTTCTCTCTCTCTTTCAGTTCTATCACCTCTATGTCAGATGGAAGTTTGGAAATTATTTCATGTTCAGCTCCTAAAAACAGGATGCCCGTTTCACCTTTTTTTAAGGTCTTGTCTATCCTCCCAGCAATATATCTATCCCTTTTCTCCAACAATCTTTTCTTGTGATATTTATATCTCAGAAAAAATAATAATTTCATCCATAAATTTTTATTTCCAGCTATTTTTTTAATAGAATTGTACTCTTTTTTAACTAAAGAAAATTCTTCTGTTTTAATCAACTGGGCACCTTGGTCTATTAGTTGGGAAATAATTTCCAAATTTTTACTTCCTTTCTTTTTCCCTTCTTCGATGATTTTTTTGCCCATCTTTCCATCTGCTACCATTCCATCCTGGTATAACTTAAAGTTTTTCACATTTAGGGAGATTAAGGACTCTGCCACTACAGACCAAAATCCCAACACTGTATTTTTATGTTTATTCCAGTTGATATCTCCAGCCATTGCTTTTCCTCTGCTGTTCACGTGTTTGGATATGCTTCCCAAATCAGCACTTATGTGTAATATAGGAACATATATTAGTTTTCTCATTTCTTTCTCCAACCCAGATGATTTCATATGCAATCCATTATAAATACTTTTTAGAGGACTTTTTATTTGCGCTTATGATTATTTTTGCAATTTCCTTTTTTATATTCAAGAAAAAGCGGCATTTATGGCAGTCATCAATATTTTTATCATATTTAGGACATCTCATAATGATATCAGTGATATTCAGAAATTCATCAGCTTGATCAACTTTATCAGAACTGAGCCCAGGGCCTTCAAGATAAGTAATTAAATCTGTTATTCGTTTTTTATATTTGGAGAATATAGGGCAGTCAATCTTGTAATTAATATGATCTTTTTTTTTCTCCATAGTTTCTCCTTATTTATCTTTTTATGATCTCCTCCTGCCTTCTTCCCTGCTCTTTTATTTCACTACTGATATTTTTAGTCATTTCTTTCAATTCCTCTGTTTCCCGTTTGATTATATCTATTTCCCTGCATTTTAGGGCTTCTTCTACTTTATGGATAGCTTTATCCAAATCATACAGCAAAGATCTGTTTTTAAATTTATCCCCTTTTTCTAAAATTGTGTGAGCCGCTGAAATCATGCTGGAAGCTCTAATTTTTGTCTGAATATATTTTTTTTCTGTATCATCTTTTTGTTGATATTTTCTAGCATCCTTCAACATCTTATTAATTCTTTCTGGGCAAAGACGGGGGAAAGACTGTATTTCTATGCTTTTTTGATTCTCGGACTGTAGGTCTAAAGCTGAAGCCTGAAGAATTCCATTTGAATCTATATGGAAAGTAACCTCAATTTGAGGGACTCCCCTCGGGGAAGGAGAAATATCTTTTAGACAGAAATTACCCAAACTGATATTATCTTTGGCTAAAGCTCTTTCTCCCTGCAGTACATGGATGTCTACCTGGGATTGATTATCCTGAGCTGTAGTAAAAATCTGAGAATGAGAAGTTGGAATAGGAGAATTTCTATTTATTATCTTAGTACTGATGCCTCCCATGGTTTCTATTCCTAAAGAAAGTGGGGTTACATCCACTAAGATCATATCTTTGATTTTTCCTGCTAATATGCCAGCCTGGATGGCTGCACCCATAGCGACAACTTTATCTGGGTCGATATGCTTATAAGGATCTTTACCAAAAAATTCTTTTGCTAACTTTCGAATAGCTGGCATACGTGTGGATCCTCCTACTAATACTACCTTATCTATATCCTGAGGTTTTAGTTGGGTATCGTTTAAGGCTTGGACCGTATGCTTTTCAATCCTTCCAATTAAGTCTTGACACATATCTTCAAATTTTTCTCTGGTCAGTTCGATATTTATATTTCTCTGATGATCCAAAGAAGGAAGGCTGATGGTCGTACTAATATTAGTGGACAAATTTTTTTTGGCTTTTTCAGAAATATCTTTTAGTTTCAAAAGGAAATATTCACTGTCTTTTATATCATCATTATATATCCTGCTGATCTCTTCCAACAGATAATCCCTAATCCGATAGTCCCAATCATCTCCTCCTAAATTGGTGTTTCCGTTAACGGCTTTCACCTCAAAAACACCTTGGCCTAATTCTAGTATAGAAACATCGAAAGTTCCTCCTCCCAAATCCCAAACTAAAACTTTTTGAATCCCCTTCTTATCTAATCCATAAGATAAAGCAGCAGCCGTGGGTTCGTTTATAATCCTCATTACCTCCAACCCGGCTAAACGAGCTGCTTCCAGAGTATCCTTACGTTGATTGTCATTGAAATAAGCTGGGACAGTGATAACAGCTTTTCTCACCTCCTCCCCTAAAAAGGCTTCAGCTTGTCTTTTTATCTCTTTCAATATTAAAGCTGAGATTTTTTCCGGTGAGTAGATCTGATGATTTAACTTAACAACTTTATTTTTTCCCATCCAACGCTTGATAGAGGCTATAGTTTTCTCCGGATTTTTTATCCTTTGATCTTGGGCTGGTTCTCCAACTAAAAAACCTTTCTCCTGGGTATAGGCGACTAGGGATGGGATAAGATAAGTCCCTTTTGTGGTAGAGATGACTTTGGGAAGTCCGTTCTCTAGATAAGAAGCCACTGAATATGTGGTCCCTAAATCAATTCCTAATTCTATATCCATTGTTGTTAACCTACTTTTATGGGGAGCTAACTCCTGGCCCCTGTTCTTTTTCATTCTGAAGAGATTCTCTTGAAAAAGAATTTGAACAGATAGCATTGTTCTTTCGGCATTCACTTTCCCTGTCTCTTATATTTTTATCCCAATCCTGCATTAATCCATATTGGCTCATAGTTTCCATTCCAGCTAAAGCAGCCCTCAAGCATATTCCAATCAAAGGAATGCCTGCCACAGAAATCATCACATCTGCATTAATGACCACTCCTTTATCTAAAATCCTGTCCAATAAATCCACCAGAGTTACTTTGGTAGTTCGAATCGGTTCCATTTTACCTCAGCTCACAAAAGAATAAGGGGGCCAGGGCCCTGTAAAACGAACTGAAAATTCTCTTTCTTCGTCAATTTTTTCTAACTCATCCCCCAATTCCTTGCTTTTTTCTCGATGAAGAAGACATGTAAGATTCATTAACATCTGTTTTTCGTTTTCAGGCTTTTTTATTTTTTCTACCTTAATATCTTCTACTTTTACCTTTATTTTTTCGTAAAATTCTTTAAAACATTTCTTTGACTCTTCCACCATATGTGTTCTGATTTTTTGATCCAATTTTTGTTTGTAAAGATAGGCCGTGCCTATAGGCTTTGATTGAATCTCTTTATTCATGCTCTTAAGGTCTTGGTGGGAATCCATGAGTCTGTCAGCTACAAGTTTAGGATACCAAAAAACCTGTACTCCAAATTCTGCTTTATCTTTAAACTGAGATAATTTTTGCTTCATATCTTTATATTCATTCCTTAGCCATATTCTTATATTTTCTTCAGCACTATTTTCTTTATCCGGCTTGACTATGGTATCAAAACTCAATGGAAGAACGGTTTTAAATTTTTTCCAAGCTTTTTCAACCACTCTTTCATGAGAAAGCAGCCATGATTTCACTGTTTCCTGGTTTTCTGATTGATAGGGCTGGGGGAGACAATCGTGAACCAAAACCCCTATATCTTTATAAGAGATAGGGTACACTTTTTTATTTTCCAGACCGATATTACCCAATGTTTTTTTTCCGCAATTATCAATTACACAGTAAATGTATCTTGCCTCAGACATTTTAATTCTCCTCTATCCATCTTTGAGGATTTATTAGTTTATCAAACACATCATCCACAACATCATCCAATCCATCTCTGACCGATTTGACTGATTCAGAAATTCCCTGCTCTCTTTTTATCTCTTCAACTGCCCTGTCTATATCCTTTAAGGCTCCCCCTAACCTTTCAATTTCTTCTTCAGTTAAACATCCGCTTTCCATCCTTTTTATTGCCTGGGAATTAAGGGCATCTCTTATGATTTCAACCAGAGCTATCACCAGACCTAAAAGTCCGTGCTTTAAATTATTTTCATCGATATCAATAGCCATCTTTTGTCTCCTCATGTTCATCTGTAATTTTCTCATTTAAAGGGCCAGCCTTTTCTGATCGCTGGTTAAACTTGGCACTTTTCCATCCACACCAAGGACATCCATGCTCCATAAGCTCTCCTTCAGGGACTCTTTTTCCACAGTTGGGACATTCTTGTTTTGCGACATATGCTTTTTTCCAC
>DASRVI010000225.1:0-3850 GCA_035655135.1 Acidobacteriota bacterium
CTTAATTCAATTTCCATTCCAGCCAGAGTAATGAGTCCTACATGAGCCCCGGTTTCGAACTCTATAAGCACATCAATATCGCTTCCCGGCCCAAAATCTTCGCGGAGAACAGAACCAAATAAAGAAAGTTTGCGTATTCTATGACGCTGACAAAATTCTTTGATTCTATCTTCAGGTAAATCTATTTTTAAACTCATTGATAAATCTCCGAAGATGAACTTCTTATAACAGGTTATAAAACATAACCTTTGATTCAAATACTAACAAATTCAACAAAAAAAATCTATTGAAGATATAGTTGATCCCAGGTTTGTTTGGAGAATTTCACGAAAGTGGGTGGATTTCTTTTTGATCATACACGAAAGGATAATATGTGACTTTTTTATGTCTGATTTTCTTTTTTCCTTTAATGATTCCGAGTGGGATCGGATCTCCATGTTTGATCAATGAGAACAAATAGGCACTTATGGCATTTTTTGCGTTTTTTAGAGCTTCTTCTTCAGACTCTCCGCAGGTGTGAAGTCCTTTCAATACAGGGCAATGGGCATGATATTCGTCTCCATCTTTCTCTATAATGATAGGGACTGAAAGCTTTACTTGGTGTTCTTTTTCAGGCATATACTATAGCTCCTATTTGTATGATTAATTATAGCACCTTTGTTGAAAAACACAATAATCTTGTTTGCGCTTGCTTCTCCTTTGCAATGGCTGATGTTGAAATTTAGTTTCGTTCATTTTTTCACCTCAAATAGAAGACGAAGCAAAGAAGATGAAATTGTCATTATGAAGGATAAACATCTAGAATTTTGCCGTATTTCCGTGGGCATATTTCTCAGCTTGGCT
Organism: Acidobacteriota bacterium; assembly: GCA_035655135.1. Classification (GTDB taxonomy): domain Bacteria; phylum Acidobacteriota; class Aminicenantia; order Aminicenantales; family Aminicenantaceae; genus WJMT01. The sequence continues at coordinate 844 of DASRVI010000225.1, forward strand.
TCACGATATTGTTGGAAAAAAATAAGATAACTGATACTTCTTCCTTTTCAAACAGAGTCTACAATACAAAAAGTGCGATTGCAATGGCTGCTGTTGACTTTGAAATCAGTATAAACCATAATATGAAAAAGAATTGGCTGGGGAAAATGAAAAAGCTAACTGAAATTAAGAAAATCATTGCTGAAAACAAGCAAGAGATTCTGGATAAGTTTGCTGTTAAAGAAATAGGAATTTTTGGATCAACTCTGACAGATGAGCAATCAAAAAACAGTGATGTTGACATTCTGGTAGAGTTCTCCAGACCAGTGGGCTTTATCCATTTCATGAGATTGGAAAATTATCTTTCCGATTTATTGCAGATAAAGGTGGACTTAGTCACCAAGGAAGCTTTGAAGCCTTATATTGGTAAATTGATCCTCCAGGATGTGGTTTATGTCTGATCGAAAGAAAAGGGAATTTCGAGATTATATCAATGACATCATAGAAGCTACTCATAATATCCAGGAATTTGTCAGAGATTTGGACTATGATCATTTTTTTCATGATAAAAAGACAACATATGCGGTTGTCAGAGGACTAGAAATTATTGGTGAAGCGAGTAAAAATATTCCTCAGGACATAAAAGAAAAATATCCGGATATTCCCTGGAGAGAAATTACTGGGATGCGGGATAAAATTGCCCATGAATATTTTGGAGTGGACCTAAAAATTGTATGGCAGACAATTAAGGAAGATCTTCCCTTTTACGAAAAAGCAATCAGTAAAATTAAGAAGGATTTGTTTTAGTTTTAGTTGCGTCTTATTTCCCATTCTTTTACTCTTCTGATACATAATACCTGACCATCTTGGGATAATCGCTCTCTTCAGAGAAATAGAGCCTTCCTTTTTTGTCTATGGCATAGGCATAACCATTCACTTGAAGCGAGGTGATGAATTTACTGTTTTCAAAGACATGCATAGTATAGGTGGTGTCTTCTACTGATTTTCTAAGCGTCACATAGAGCCTGTCTTTAAAAGTTTAATTAAGGGGTCGCCCCGTGATATTCCAGGCTATCTTTAGATTTATCAATATGTTAAGTTAATCTGATGGGCAAATATTAGCCCTTAGACGTCTTTTTAGGGGGGGCAAAATAGCGAATAAGCCAGCCCACCAATGATCTCATTCAAAAAGGTTTTTTACAGCTAAAATGGGTTAATTTTTTTTATATATTTTCTTGCATGGTATTTTCAGCTTGGCTTCACGATATTGTTGGAAACAAATAAGATAACTGATACTTGCTCCCTTCTCAAACAGAGTCTACAATACAAAAAGTGCGATTGCAATGGCTGATGTTGACTTTGAAATCAGTATAAACCATAATATGAAAAAGAATGACTGGGGTAAGATAACCATGAACAAAAAAATTACTATTGATAAAAATAAGATTGCAGAGTTCTGTAAAAAACATCACATTCAACGATTTTCTATATTTGGATCTGCCCTTCGGCATGATTTTAATCCAGAAAGTGACATTGACGTGCTGGTGGATTTTGAGCCCGGACATGTCCCGAGTTTATTTAAACTCTTTGAAATGGAGGAGGAATTATCAAAGATATTTAGGGAGAGAAAAGTGGATATCAGAACTCCTCAGGATTTGAGCCGCTATTTCCGGGATAAGGTTATGGAAGAGGCAGAGGTCCAGTATGTACAAAGATGATGAAGTCAGGTTGAGACATATTCTGGATGCTGCACGTGAGGCTTTTGGTTTCTCAGAAGGACAGGACCGCAGAAGTCTTGAAGCTGACCGAAAGTTGAATTTGTCTTTGGTGCGACTTCTTGAAATTATTGGTGAAGCAGCAAAGGGTATCACGAATGATTTCCGTAGGGAACATCCTGAATTACCCTGGAAAAGTATGATTGGAATGAGGGATCGTCTTATTCATGGCTATTTTGATATAAATCTGGATATCATATGGAAGACAGTAAAGAATGATTTGCCGCCTTTGATTGATAAGATCGAAAAAATCTTAGCTGAATAGTGTTAAGGTTCTCTCCCCTACCCATAAATCGACTCAATATCTTGTAGTTGTTTTTTTTATACTGGATCCTTCCGGCAATAGGCAGGGTGGATTTTAAGTTTTTCTGAAAGAGTAAGCACCTCTTTTGCCAGATCTTTTGCATTGAGGTTCACATTCTTCCAGTGTTTTTCCGGAATCAATGTGTTTTGAGCGATCTTATCCGCCTGTTTTTCCTTTGAATCTTTTTTTAATATGCCTGCTCTTTGAGCATTGAGCTCGTCCACGATCATATCTGTTTTATCTGTTTTAAGATGTTTTTTTAGATGGGCCAGTTCGTGAAGAAGACAGAACCAAATGAATCTTAATAATATTTTAGAATTAGTGGGTGGGAAATATCATTCTCTCTCATCGAATATTCTTACAAGTGGTTCTTCCCATTCAAAGCAGGTTTCTCTGCCACAAAGTTTTTCAAATGCATCAATGCATTGATGCTCACGTTTTACGTATTCCTGAAGCATTTCCACCACGCCCCGAATGAATCCGCCGACAGTTCCATCAGAGTCATCAACTCCTGTACGTAATTTTTTGTCGAGACGAAGGAGCAAATTCACGAGCAGCTCTGCTGTTTGTGTACTTACAGGTAATTTAGAAACCAAATTTGATAGACGCGCGCAGCCTTCATTTAGGGAATTCTGATAGGTAAACCAAATTCGGGAGGGTCCTCTGTAGGGTTTTATATATCTCATTGCTGATGTGATGGCTTTTTTCGTTTCATCCAACTCTTCTTTGCTCAATTCTCCCTTTCTGTTGCTGCATTTTGGCTCGATCACGAATTCTTTGTCATCTTTGCTTAGTTTCTTTCCGCCCATAACCGCATAAATGGCTACAGCTGTCATGTGTTTGCAGAGGATATTTTTTTGGCCGAGATAGCATTCACATGTAGCCAGACCATAACGACGTGCTTCAACTGAAACCCGGTAAGGTTTGGTACCAAGGACAACTGCTGAAT
>DASRVI010000226.1:0-4159 GCA_035655135.1 Acidobacteriota bacterium
TTTCAGCAGTTCTTTGGTTATATTGGGCATTTCACTCACATCATTGCACCCATCAAGTCCGCCTCCACCGTCAAAATCAGTTCCGATTCCCACATGATCGATTCCAATCAATTCCTTCACATAATCAATATGATCCACCATATCTTCCACGGTCGCGCTCGGCGTGGGATATTTTTCCATGATCTTCATGTATTCTTCTCTAACTTCTTGTTTAACTTTTTCATCTTTTATTTCTGAATATTCTCCATACTTTTCCTCCAGCTGCTCAACAGCTCTTTGCCTTTCAGGATTTTCTTCTGCTTCCTTGATGAAACTAGAGACAAAACAAATTTGGATCACACCTCCTTTTTCAGCCAGAGCTTCCAGCATCTCATCAGAAAGATTTCTGGGATGGTCACACAAAGAACGCACACTGGAATGAGAGGCAATGACCGGCGCCGAGGAATGCTCCAGTACATCAAAAAAAGATTGGTCAGAAACATGGGAAACATCCACCATGATTCCCAGCCGATTGCATTCTTCCACCACTTTTCTACCAAACTCACTCAATCCATTATCTTCAGGTTCTCTTCGGTCAGTGGAGGAATCACAGATATCATTATCGCTGGAATGACAGAGCGTGATGTAACGAACTCCCTTATTATAAAACTCCTCAACAAGAGACAAATCTTTTACTATGGGATATCCATTCTCCATCCCAAGAAAAGCAGCGATTTTTCCCTGTTCCTCCAGTCTGTAAGCATCCTCAGATGTGGCGGCAAAACTGACCATTTTCGGATATCGCTCGCACATATCATGGACCGATTTAATGAGAAGATCGGCTCTCTGTTTGGCTCTTTTATACCCCTGTTCTGTTCTTTCTCCCTGGCCTACATAAGCGGCAAAAAATTCCGCATCCAGTCCTCCCTTTTTCATTCGCGGAAGATCGATCTTCCCTCTTCTTTCCTCCTCAGACCCATGAAATTTTCCCATATCATATTCGCCTCTTACCATCATCATTGGGGTGTCGCAGTGAGTGTCAACTGTCAAAACCTTATTGTGTATTTCCATGACTTCAGCATCTGTAACATCCGATTTTTTTTCAGTGGAACATGAATTGGAAAAAATCAAAAAGACCAAACATAAACTCAAAAATAAAATCAAGGCTTTATCAAACATACCATCTCCTTATAATAAAATAAAAACAATATTTCATTCTTATGAATGACCTCTCCATTGTCAAGGGGGCTCTGATCTCTATTTTGAAGCTCAACTTTTTTTGGCCAGCACATAAAAATTCCTGTATCGACGGTTCATGACTTTACATCGGAAATCTTCCACCCTGTAGCCAGTCTTAAAAAGTTTTTTAAAAGCTTTTCGGGTCCTCATCCTCCAGTCTAGGGGGATGTGTCTGATCTTTTCATCTGATACATCTGTTTCCCGAATCATCCTGTAAAAATCATAAGGGATTTCTATCAGAAGGAATTTTTTTGAGGTTTTTTGCTTATCAAAGTCAATTTCTTGACTCACTTCCATATCCGTCTGAATGTTTTTCCCTTTTATTTTTTTAAGACGGGAGCTTAAAACCAGACAGTCCTGCCTCAAAAGCGAATCTAAATCATAATCCTGCTTTTTTTTCTTTTCTTTCAATTTCCATACAACACAGAACCGGTCATTAGGAATTTCTGTTCTATTTAAAACACCTGAAATATTTTTATGAAGAGATTCTTTATAATCCATGACTTCCATTCCTAGCTTATGTATGTTTCGATAAGCATTAACTCCTGTCAGAGGATCAAAAGTACAGGTTATGGTATCAATATGAAATACATCCCTGACGATTTTTTTCTGGAACTGCTTGAGCATGAGCCCCAAATTTAAATTCCGGCACTCTTGTCTCACCGCCGCATATTGAGAATAAAAATTAAGATTGCTGAGTTTTTGATAGGCTATGTTTTTATTGAGCACTCCTACATATCCATATGCAAACCCTATAAAATGATTTTCATCCCTCCTTATATTTCCTTTTTCATCTTCAGCATAAATACCTAAGAAAAGACTGCTTCCATCATTGAAATAATTCTCAGCAGCCATGTTTCTGGGACAGGATAAATGGTCACTAGGGTCATCCCATATTTCCATTCGCATCCTCTCATATTTTTTATAATCCATCTCATCCTGAGATGTTTCTACAAAAAATAGAAATCTTCTCCCCTTAGAATTTTTGATTTCTTCTAACTCATTCATGGTAGGCATCATTCAAAGATTTTATCGGACTCATAAGACAATAGTCAAGAATGTAGAAACAACATTTTCCTTTGTATTGAATAACATTTTCTGGTAAAAATATGACCTGAGACACTCATGATTCCATGAAAAAAGAAAATTTTTTATCAAATAAAAGAATTGCCTGTATTATCAATCCCTATGCTGCAAATAAAAAATGGATTCGGAATAGATTAGTCAGGAATTATATAAAAAAAAATATACCTGGAAAAATAATCGCCCTTCATAAAAATAAACACTACACCATTCAAACAGCCGAAAGACTATGCCGGAATTTTGACACAATCATTGTGGCAGGTGGAGACGGCACCATAGCAGATGTCATCCAGGGGATTATGGATTCGGGTCGAAATAAACATATCTCACTAGGAGTTATTCCATTAGGAAGCGGAAATGCCTTCCGCATCTCTTTAAAAATCCCACTGAGCATAAGAAAAGCCTTAAAAATAATCAAAAAGGGCGCAAGTAAGGAAATCGATTTGATAAAAATAAATAACAAATATGCATCATTTGGAAGCGTGGGAGCCACAGCTCAAGTGCTGGTTGAGAAACTTAAAAATAAAATACCAGGGTTTTTAGGCCATATACTTGCCGCCCGGATCATGCTGCGATTATCTAGAAAAAAGCAGGAAATAGAGCTTTTTGATGGGGTGGATGACAAGGGAATCCATTTTGACAGAAAGCATTTGAAGTTAAAAGTATTTGATGGCTTCATAGGAAAAAGCAAACATTTTGGATATGGATGGATGATCGCACCTAAAGCAGAAATAGACGATGGTTATATAGACATGACATTTTTAGAAATAAGCAACCTAAGATTTCTCCTCTTCTTCCCCTATATTTTTTTCGGCATTTTCCAAAAAACACAAAAACATTTCAAAGCAAAAAAAATAATCATAAAAGGGAAAAAACTGCCTGTTCAATATAATGGAGAATGGCTGGGAAAAACAGACACCGTTCGAATAAACATCCTTCCAAAAGCTCTCAAGGTGCTGACGCCGTTGGGATATAGAAAATAATCAGAGGGATCCATTCAAGGCTGTGACACAATCAAAGTGAATGCCTGGACAGCCAATTCTGGAAAAGTTCTCCCCCCTATACGCTTGATACGGTCAACACTCCCAAATTCATTCACTCCCAGAAAAGGGGGAGCATTCTGTGAAATTTTCTCATAGATATTGGCAAGCGCAATGATACTGGCTCCGATATTGATATCATCTAAATTTTTATCAAGATTATCAGGATTTTTTAAATAATGGTGATAATAATCTTCAAGCAAAGGCTTTATTTCATCTAAAAGAGAGGCGGTTGATTTTAAAATGACTTTTTCTCTATCACTTAAAGAAGACTCTGTTGTCTTTATCTCCTTAGACCAGAAATCTGATAACTCATAAAAAAAAGAAAGGCTTTTACGGAGTGCTGTGGATTCTGACAGGAGAGCTGCTGACTTTATGTTCTCTACTTCTCTGGTTTCAAGTCCAGCAGCCTCTGCTATTTTACCTGCTGTATGAGATATTCTCACAGAGGAAGGCTGCTCTTCATCTCCATATTCCAAATATTTAAACATAATTTCCAGAATACCTATATAGGCTGTTTTTAGTTTTTTTAGTCGGGTTTCCCTCTGTTCTGAAGCCGTGCCTATGACCGCTCCTGTTAGCAGCAGAAAACTGCCCCAGGCTAAAACATTAATAAATTCAGAAAAAGTTAAAATGCTTTCAGCATGGGTGGCTCTCCCTGTGAATAAAAGATAACAAATCACCACCAGGATACTGAAAAGCGCCGTTAAAACCCCCTGTCTTTTCCCAAGAAAATGCCCTGAAAGAATCACTGGAAGGAAAAAAAAGTTAAGAAATGCCAGTTTGTACTGAACAAGAAAGGCTGTCCCTATGATACC
>DASRVI010000227.1:0-2768 GCA_035655135.1 Acidobacteriota bacterium
TGGTTGTTTATGTATTCCTTTATTTTTAAAGGCGTGGCTGTTCCATTCTCGCCCATATTTGTCATTTCTCTGAGAACCAATTCAATATCTTCCAAAAGCTGCCTGGCGCTTGGATTTTTATCAGCAGCCAATCTTTTGAGCAGAATGTTCTGGATGAGAAGGTCTTCAGCTACCTTCCTATCTAAAGTGACGGTTCCTTTCCCCTCGTCTTCTCTGTAATGAGCATACTCCGTCAGCAAAGGTTTCAAGTCAGCAAAGTGTTCCTGAAGGCTCAGATAAAAAGCCCCTATGGTTTCTCCAGCCATGGGGTTCGCCTTAAATCCTGGGGTAAAGGCTGTTCTTCCAATAATAATTCCGATGATGAGAACACATACCAGAGCAGCCGTGGTGTATGCCCATTTGGGAAAATGCCAAAAATGTCTTTTTGTTTTTTTCTCAGGAACTGAAATCTTTTCATTAATATGACTCCAGCATTTTTCCCAGTCAGCCTCTGGGATGTCTTCTATCTGGGTCTCTTCCACTAATTCAAAAAGCTTTTGGGTGTATTCCAGCTCTTTGGCGCATTCCGGGCAATTTTTTATGTGATTTTTAAGTTCCTCTGAACTCTTTTTACCCAACTCGCCATAGAGATATAAGATTATCTTTTCTCTAAATTTTTCACATCTCATACTCTTTCTCCCAAAAATTTTTTTTCAAAGAACTTTTTAGGTTTTTCACCGCTCTAAAAAGCTGCTTTTTGACACTTCCCTCTGAACATTCCATGTATTCAGCGATTTCCCTGATCTTGAGCTGCTGAAAGTGCTTGAGAACAAAAGCCATCTTCTGCCGCGGCGGCATATCTTCCAGAAAAAGTTCTATTTTCTTCTTAAGGTCTTCTCTGCTTACTTTTCTCTCAGGATCTGTCAGTGAAGAATCCGGATTGGTGCTGTCCATTAATCTCCAGTCTGAAAGATTTTCTCTGATCCTTTTTTTATCCCTTAAAAAATCAATGCTGCAGTTGACTCCTATTCGATAAATCCAGGAAGAAAAACTGGAGTATTTCTTTGTCTGGAACTTATTCAGGTTGTTCAGGGCTTTGATGAATGTTTCCTGAAGAATATCTTCAGCATCCTGTTTGTTTTTGGTGTATTTGAAAGCCAAACCAAAAACCATTTTCTTGTTTTTTTCAAACAACATATAGAATGCCTCACGGTCGCCCTGCTGGGCGTTTTGTATCAGCTCTAGATCCTCCATTCCTTTACCATTCACCTATCAAAACGGTTTGAAAAGCATTTTAGTTGACACCATTTTATATTCAATAATAAAAAAATACTCCTTTTATTCCTTAAATTCCCTTTAAATAACATCTAATATTTCTTATCATATAAGAAACCGTTCAAACTAAGGAGGAGCCATGAAAAAAATCACTGTTGCAGCTGTTATTGTTTTTCTGAGTACTTTCTCTTTTGCTTTTTCGCAAAGCAAGGAGTTTTATAAAGGCATTCAGACCCTCACTCCAGTCCTGGGACTGAACAGCTATACTGTTCCATTTGGCGTTAACTTTGAGGTGGGAGTGAGTGACAAAATTGGAATCGGAGGAACTGCCATGTTCTGGTGGTGGTCAAGCCAGTACTTGTCCAACTCGCTGATAGGGTTATCCTTTGATGGAGCCTATCACTTTACCAGCCTGGATGTAGAAAAGCTGGACCTGTTCGCTGGAGCTGGACTGGGTTTTGCTATCTATAACTACACTTGGAAGGAATCCTTTCCCGGAGACATCCAGGGAGGAACCGGATCTTCTGGCCTTTATCTCAGACCGTTTATCGGAGCCCGCTACTATTTCAATCAAAAAACCGCTGTTTTTTTCCGCCTTTATGTCCAGTTCGTCGGAGATTGGGGAGGAGCCGGCGGAATCATCGGAATCTCGTTCAAACTCAAATAAAAGAAAATCCCTTCCATGGTGAAGTGTAGGTGAACTTCCTGAATAAATTCTGTCTATTTTTTGAGGTAATCTAGAATCTGCTGGGCAGTGGCTGCTTTCGGATGCTCCGGAGCCAGTTCAAGAAAACTCTCCAGATATTTAATGGCTTCTGTCATTTTATTTTGGCTTATATAAATGGTTCCTGCCTGGTAATAGGCGTCCGCATATTCTTCATCCAATTCAATAGCCTTCAGGAAAGCCTCAAGAGCCTCTTCTGGGCTCCCTAGTTCGGAGAGCACGGCCCCGTAATTGTAATAAGTGTCCGGATCGTCCTGGCTGAGGGAAACAGCTTTTGAATAGTATTTTTTAGCTTCAGTCCATTTTTCGGATTTTGCCAAAAGTTCGCCCATTTCTTTATTAGCTGAGTAGCTTTCCGGGTTCAATTCCACAGCTTTTTGAAAAGCTTCATGGGCTTTTTCTTTGTTTTCTAATTTTTTATGAGTGAGTCCCAGATTAAAATAATACGACCATTCTTCAGGATTTTCTTTAATAGCCTCTTTGTAGGCATCCCTGGCTTCCTCATATTTCTCCTGCTCATAGAGTTTTATGCCTTTAGCAAAGCTTTTATTGGCATCTGAAAGCTGCTGCTGCACAGCTTGACTTGCCTTTTGCATAGTTATTTTAAGATTAGCTGTTTCAGCTATACCTATTTTCTTTTCAGTAGAGACAGGCATATATCCTTCTTTTTGAAATTGAATGGTGTACCGCCCAGGGTAGATCCCGATCTGCACGAATTCTCCGTCTTCATCTGACTGGATATGATGATGCCTTCGGGCATATTTGATGGAAACAATATTGATTTCAACCC
>DASRVI010000228.1:0-3458 GCA_035655135.1 Acidobacteriota bacterium
TATCAGCAACAGCCATGGATCAAATTTCCCCTCTTTTTATATATTCCTGGATTTTTTCAGCTGCTTTTTTAACTGATTTTTTCTTTGATTTTTTGGTTTTTTTCTTTAGACCTGAAACTTCCTTTTCTGCCTCTTTTTTTATCTTGTCTGCTTCTTGGGACGCTTTCTTAATTATAGAATCCCTTTCTTTCTGAGCCTTTTTCCTGGCTTCATCCATCACCCTTTTTTTAATCTCTTCGGCTTGCTGCTGGGCATCCTGGATGATTTTTCGGGAAGTCTCTTCACGCGCCAATTGTATGTTTTTATCAGCCTGTTCTTCTGCTTTTTTTATCTTTTCCAGGGCTTCCAGAGGAGAATTGTCTCTTTTATTTTTTTCCATAAATAGGATTATATAGAAACATGAATGATTTGAAAAGATTTTCTGTTATTTTAAAATCGTGACACCCGATTCTACTTGGATTATTCACAAATTGAGATTAAAGGAAAAAATCATGCTGAAGATAATAAGCCCTAAAGTCATACTTTCTCTTTCTGACTCTTTTCTCCAGCTCCCTAAAAGGAGACTTATAGTCAAACTGAGCGTAAAGAAAAAGAACGTGAGCTTTAACCTCTATCAACTTTTCGACCAAATCATATTCCACTTCATCCTCAAGGTGAACAATCAATCCTCCTCCATTTGAATGGCAAATTTGACAGGTATCTCGGAGTAACTCCAGGTGCTCTCTATCGATAGATTTATCAGTGATGTGGATCCACGCCCCCTGACCTCCGATATCTTCAAAAATAGGCTCTATAGGACCGTGATGATAATAAACCAGCCGGGTATTTCCCTCTCGACAGCATCCAGCCAGGTGATGGACAGCAGCTAATTCTGTTTCATCATTCCTATTGCTCACATAAATATAAGCCCCAATTCTGGCAATAGTGACCAGTCCTGAAAAAACAGAAGATTCTGATTCCTCTTCTTTCTCAAATGTCCCAGTATGCAGATAGGTAAAAATAGAATTTTCCTTTTTGCACTTCCTAACCAATTCTTCCAGCTCTGTAAAATCTTTTCTTGTCTGATCATCTGTGTATAAATCCAGACCCGAGTCAATCAACCACATTAAGTCAATCTTTTCAAACCGGCCAGTATCCATAAGACGGAAGCGGAATCCCTTTTTTCGACACATCTCAGCAGCATCAGCAATCCAGTAATAGTCGTACTGGTCATCCCGAACTGTGATATTCTGACCTTTGGCTGCTGCATCCAGCAGTTTAAATCCCTCATCAATAGCATCCGGGCCGGTGTCTTTGGGCTCTTTTTTTTGTTTCTCTTCTTCCATTTCTGTCATCCATTTCAATTTAGTTTTATGGATACCCATTATGACAAATTGCCTTGGTCAAGTAAAGCTTCTTGAAAAAAGATAAGCCTTATTCTATTATCGAAAAAGGGATTCTGAAAAATGAAAAAATGTGTGGTGCTTTTTTCCGGGGGCATTGACTCCACCACCGCTCTATTCTGGGCAAAGGAAAAATATGATAAGGTCCACGCCCTGACTTTTGATTACGGACAAAGACACAGAATCGAAATCAAGCTCTCCAAACATTTAATAGATAAAATAGATATCCCGCAAACCGTGTTAACAATAGATTTGACTCAAATCGGAGGCTCCTCTCTTACTGACAAAAACATCCCTGTCCCAGATTATGACCCAAACAAAAAAAACTCCCAAAAACTTCCTTCCTCCTATGTGCCCTTTAGGAATGGAATCTTTCTTTCTTTAGCAGCAGCGTGGGGAGAAGCCCATGAGATATATGAGATCATCTGCGGATTTAACGTGATCGACTCTCCTGATTATCCGGACACCCGTAAGGAATTTGTGGAATCCATGGAAAAATGCATCAACACCGGAACTTCAGCAAGCCGCACACACCAAAAATTCCAAATCAAAGCTCCTTTCATCCAAAAGAAAAAATCAGAAATCATAAAACAGGGACTTTCTCTGGGAGCTGACTATTCTTATTCCATATCCTGTTATTCAGGAAAAGAAATCCCTTGTTTTAAATGTCCTGCCTGCCGCATGCGCCAGAAAGCATGGGAAGAAGCAGGAGTGAAAGACCATTTGGTCAAAAGACTTGAAAAAGAGGGAAAATTATGAGCTGGACACTTAAAGTCAAAGACAAATTTCAGGCTGCCCATTTTTTAAAAGGATATGAAGGAAAGTGTGAGAGAATTCACGGTCATACTTTTTATGTGGAAGTCCGGGTGCTGGTTAAAAGTCTGGACAAAACCGGAATCGGGATTGATTTTAAAATAATCAAACAGGCTTTATCTGAAATCATGCCAGACCACACCCTTTTAAACGAAGTCTATGACTTCAACCCTTCAGCCGAAAACCTATCCCGGCATTTTTTCTATGAACTCAAAAAGAAATTCCCCATCAAGTCTGTCACCGTATGGGAATCCGAAGATGCCTCAGCCACATACTCTGAAGACAACTGAAATCTTTTCATCTGTTCAGGGTGAAGGTTTGCGCCAGGGAGAACCCACTCTGTTCATTAGACTGACCGGATGCAATTTGAAATGTCATTTCTGCGACACTAAATACGCCTGGAAAGGGGGAGAAAATCTCAAAATTGAGCAAATCTTAAACAAAGTGAAAATAGAACAAAAAAAACTCCCTGCCCAATGGGTGTGCATCACAGGAGGAGAGCCTCTTATTCAGGATCTAAAAGAATTAACAGAGGCACTTAAAAAAATGGGGATGAAGATCCAGATAGAAACCAATGCCACCCAATACCAGGACCTCCCTGTGGATTGGTATACCATTTCTCCCAAACCTCCTGATTATTTTTTTCAATCCGAATACACAGAAAAAGCCAGGGAAGTGAAGCTGGTGGTGAGTAAGGAACTAACAATAAAAGTGGTTCAGAGACTGAGGAACGAATTTCCGGGAAAAATTCCGATTTTACTCCAACCCGAATCCAATCAAGAATGGAGCATGGATAAAGGGATGGACCTGCTGAAGAAAGCCTTAAGGGAAGGAATGAAGAATACTAAAGTCTCACTCCAAATGCATAAAATCTATGGAATTAAATGATTTTCTTTCTTCATTATAAATAAAGTATTTAACATGACCTTATCCCATTTAATCTAATTATAGGCAACAATAAATATCCCTGTTATTAGTATGCCTTTTGCATTCATAATATTACTACATATACATATTACTACTTTATTGATTTACAAACTGATCGTACTTGGCCAGTCAAAACTCTTCCCCATAATGATTTTTAAGTATATTTAGAAGCCTAGAGTAAATCTCTGGATATTTGTCTGAAACATCATTCAAACATAAAGGGTCGTCTTTTAAAGAAAACAGTTGAATCTTATAAGACACATTATCCCTTCTAACCTGAGGCTCTAAAACTAATTTCCATTCAGGTGTCTGTACCGCCCTTTGTTTCCTTTTCAC
>DASRVI010000229.1:0-5176 GCA_035655135.1 Acidobacteriota bacterium
TGGATAAAGATGACCATAAAAAAGAAGTCAGTAAACAGAGCCATATAAACTCCCCAACTCTTGCCTATAAAGCTGTTTATGGGGTCATTCCTTCTGAGCCTTTAGGTGGGCAGACCGATTCACCTAAAAAGAATTGGCATGGACTTCAAGTGGATAAACATATTAAAGACTCTTGGCTAGAGGAACTCAACGCCATACCCGGTGTAGAGATAAGAGCAAGTGATGAAGGAAAGGACAAGGATCGGGTGGCGTTTATAGTCTTTAGATTGAAGGATAAGGAACGGGATTCAGTAGCCCAAAGTGTTTCCAAAAAACTCAGCTCTATGGATAGAATCTATTCTTTAAGTGATACAGGGAGAGAGGGACGACCCCGGGTGGTAGTGGCCGGGAAAGTAGCTTATGGAAAGAAAGGCTGGGAAAGCTGGTGGAGCACTCTGGCCGGCAAGATAAAAGAAGCTGTAAAGAGCATAAGAAAAGATGACTCACCTTACTTCAAATTTCTTAAAGTAAATGAAAAAGAGTATATCGTGGGTGGCGTTGTATATTCAGCTAATGACGTAGATACCCAGGGGGATGCAGCTTCTACCTCAGAAATTTGGAAAGCGATTAAAAAGTTTATGATAAAAGGCGGAAAAATTAAAGTTATGCACAAGGGCCAGTCTATAAAAGCTCCTGTGGTTGAATGTTACCAGGCAGAAGAAGACCACCATAAGGGAGGCACTGGAGATAAACATCTTATTAAATCTGGGGACTGGTATATATCCGTTTATCTTGGAGATGAAAAAGAAACCTGGAAAGATGTAGTTGAAGGGAAGCTCAATGGCTTTTCTATGGGGGGGACGGCTAAATCTGCCAATCAATAATTTGAAATTTGAACATAAGCTTTATATACATAGATAATGGATCTTCAGCTTGAAGGCTGAGGTGAATTACATATATCACGCTCAGGCGTTCAAGGCTTGTTTGATGCCTTAAGTTTTGGATGCTCCCGCCAAGAGATCCCTAACAAACCTAATTAAGACCGGAACTTTATTGGAGGTTAATTATGCCACGCTGGCTTGAAAATTTGGACATATCAGAGATAAGCCTGGTGGATAAAGCTGCCAATAAAAAAAAGAGGTTCCATGTCATTAAGGAGAACAAAATGAATTACATTGAATTAATTCAAAAGTTTTTTGAAGAGAAGGCTGATTCAGACAAAGTGGATCTCAAAAAGTTTATGGAGGATGAGGAGATTAAGGAAGCACTTGAAGAGGATGAAGATATTCTGGCCATGCTGGAAAAGGCTGAGAAGCTTCCTAAGAATGCTATGACCGCTCTTAAAGGAGCCTATAAAACACTTTCTAAGTACAAGGATGACTTTACTTCCGAGCTTAAAAAGGCCTTAAAGACCATCTCCAAATATGTCTCTTATGGGTACCCGGAAAAATCAGATACCGAGAAAGTGGCTAAATTTGATGTAGAAAACCTGACAGAAAAAGCCATAGAAAAGGCTGGAAGGGCGCTTTCTAAAGCCACAGTCGCCCAATTAAAAAAGATGAGAGAGATGCTGGATAAGCTTATTGGAGACAAGGAGAAAAAGGAAAAGGCCGACGGTTTAGACAAAATACCCGAGGACGTGAAAAAGAAATTGGATGACTATGAAAAACTCAAAAAGGAAAAAGAAGATGAAGAGAAAGAGAGAACAGAGAAGCTGGAAGAGGAGAACGCTAAGCTTAAAAAGAAATTGGCTAAAAAGAAATCCATAGACGATCAGGATGATGAAGACGATGAAGATGTGGAAAAAGATGAAGGAGATAAGTGGCCTTCTTTAGGATGAAGCAAAAGGAGAAACGAAAATGAAAGACAGTAAAAAGCTATTAGAAAGAATCAAGGTTAATAAGTTTAACCTGATTAGCATGCCAGGTATAGACCTGAGTCCAGAAGAAGCAGACCAATTCATAGACTATGTGGCTGACCAATCAGCCATGAAGGATTTTGCTCGTGTTAAAAAAATGAATAAACCCTCTGCTTTTATAAGGGCTATGGGTTTTGGTGATGGAGATTTTCTCTACCCTGCCGGGTCTTTTAACGAGAGTAAATACAAGAAGAAGTTCGGACAGAACAAAATTACTCTGAACACCTATAAGATGAGAGGCGCGGTTGTGGTGTTTGATGATGATTTAGAGGAAAACATTGAAGGCGCTAAGTTTAAAGACCATCTCATGAAGATAGTCACAGCCAAAATAGCCAACCAATTAGAAATGGCTTATTACATGGCTGAGTCAAGTGGTGGAAACAACAACTGGGATACTGATGACATCAGGAGTCTATTTGACGGCTGGCGTTACATAATCACTCACTCTCAAGCAGGAGAGCAATATCACAATGACGTATCAGGTGGAGCTGACATAAAGGATGCCTGCGATGGAGGCGAGTCTGGATCAGAATTTGAAGAGGCTGGAGAGATCGCTGAGTACATAGCTGCTGAGTACAGGTGGGAATTCAAATACCACCAGATGATTAAGAATATGCCCTCTAAATATAAGGCTAATAACGGACTTGAGAAGATGAAGTTCCTAAACTCAGACCTAGTGTCCCAGGACTATATTGAAGCTCTCCAGAGCAGAGGCACAGCTCTTGGTGATGCAGTACTACAAGGGAAAGTCCCAACTTCCTACGGTAAAGTTGGAATTATAGACGTACCCTTGATGCCTACTAATCTTGGAGACCCGGATGCTGGTGCTGATGGTGAAGTGGGAGCTGGTGAATACACAGACGTACTTTTAACCCCCAAAGACAATCTCATTATCGGGATGCAGAGAGATATAAGAATTGAAAGCCAGAGAGAAGCAGCTGATGAAGCCACCTATGTGTTCTATTCCATTAAGACTGGATGCACCATCGAGAATGTAAATGCCTGCGTGCTGCTGAGATGCCTTGAGCATGGATGCTAAAAATGACTACCGTAATAAATCACGGATTTAGACGAGCTATCCCCACACCCTTAGGGGAGGTTTCTCTTCCAAAGGGTAGGCCCACTACTATAAATGACAAAAAGGTAGTGGAGGCTATTCGGGGCTATCCCTACATAGAGATCAAAGAAGACAAGAAGAAAGCCGACTTTGGTTCCTTGAAGATTTGGGAGCTCCGGAAGATCGCCTCAAAGCGTGGGATTAAAGGTACCTTCAAAATGAAGAAGTCTGAGCTCGTCAAAAAACTGGAGGAACAAAATGAGAGATGACTTATTTCCAAGAGAAAATGTTGGCACTCACCAAGAAGACCTCATCATTATGGATATCAATCCCCTAAATTATCATATAAATCATGATAAATGGGACATCCTGAAATGTCTGTTGCCTGAATACGCACACAGATTGGTGGATCATTTTGACAACTGGGATACTGATGAATGGAATATTTCTGAGTCCGGTTCTGGGCCTGCTACTCAGGCCTTAGCCGATATGGTAAACGGAGTCCTGCTGATTACTACCGATACACCAGACGATGACAATGTGGAGATCACTAAAGCAGCTGAAGCCTGGCAGTTGGTTGATAATTATCCATTGTATGCAGAGATTCGTTTTAAGGTGGACGATGCTGAACAGATAGATTTCTGGTTTGGCCTTATAACTGGGACCACCTGGTTTACGGAACCTAATGATTTTGTTGTATTCAAGAAGGATGATGGAGATGAAAACATTGACTTTGAAGTCTGCACCAACGGAAATGCTACAGATACTGATACAGAGCAAGACCTTGAGGACGATGAATGGATCCGCCTGGGCTTCCACTGGGATGGAGACGGAACTGTTAGATATTTTGTGTTCCGTGATTCTGACCGCTATTGCCTACAAACAGGAAGCGTGACCACCAATATCCCTCAGGATGAAGAGCTGGCAATTGGATTTGGTATCCAGAACGGAGAGGCTGCGGCCAAGAACCTTTGGATTGACTACATCAAGTGTGTGCAGCTTCTTGTGATTGAGTAAGCCAAAGTATGAATAGGATTGGAAAATAAATTAAGGAGACGGTGGAGTGAACTGTCTGCCGTCTCTTTTTCTTGGTGCTCATGGGAAACTACCTGAATCCTTCTGATATAGATAACTGGCCCTCAGGAACCACTGATTCAGAGAAGAAGGCTATTATCTCTGAGAAGGAACAACTTATAGAAAAGGTCACCAATACCCATTTCTACAAAAAAGAGCTTGACCTGTGTATGGATGGGAATGGTAAAAACCGTATTCACCCTCCTATAACCGAAAACATCCTGAGCATTTCAAGTATCAAGATCTGCGGGGTTACTCTCCCTGGGGACTTTTATACTTATGATGAACACTCAATCTACTTGGATTGCAGTGTATCAGGAGCTGGAGTGGGAGACCCGGAGCTTACCTACATTCTAACCACAACTTCTTTAGGGGACAATCTATTCCCAGAAGGCTTGAATAACATCTGTATTACAGGGAAGTACGGTCAAGCTGTACCAGAGCCTATAAAAAAAGCCTGCCAGATTCTTATAGAAGAAGAAAACGATCCCGGCACTTACACTAAAGCTCTTTTTGAGTCAGAAAAAATAGGTAAATATTCCTATGACAAAGGAGATACAGAAGAAACCATACCCATACTTTCAGGAATTATGGAGGCTGACATAATCCTCAAGCACTACGTAGACGATGGGTTCAGCATCATGAGTCCCTGAGCCAATGCTCCTGGCTACAAGAGAAACCATGAGAATGAGATCTCAAAGAGAAGAGGATAAGCCTCAAAATAAGTTTCTTTGGGAGGTACTTCCTGACGGGAGTTGGAAAGGAAACCCATGTGTGGTAGTAGGGGGAGGCCCCAGTCTTGAGCAGTTTAATTGGGCGCTTCTTAAAGGATGGCTCACTATTGGAGTCAATCGAGTCTATGAATCGCATGACCCTGAAATTATTTTCTCAATGGACAAGCGGTTTTTCAATTGGACTGTAACAGAGGAGAAGTATGGAAAACAAGCCAAAGAAAAATTCCTTAAAAGCAAGGCTTTAAAAGTCTGGCGCTGGACACCAGGCCGGGTATTCCCTCCCTATATCTATATAGTCAAAGATTTCAAGAACTATTCAAAAGCTTACTATGCTGTATCTCCCAGCCTAAAGCTAGGTATAGGTCATGGGAACAATTCAGGATATGCGGCTATGAATGTGGCAGTGTGCTTGGG
>DASRVI010000230.1:0-3051 GCA_035655135.1 Acidobacteriota bacterium
CAAACGGAGTGGGATCTGTCACCAGAACACAGAGGTCGGCATCTTTAATGGTCTCCACCACAGGGCAGGTAGTACCCGGAGGAGAGTCTAAAATATTGATTCCTTCTCCTGTATTCTCTTTTACTTTTTTGACCAATCTGGGGGACATGCCTCCTTCTGCTGTTTCTAAAAGAGCGTAGTGAAAGGAGATCGTCCCGCTTTTTCCATGCTTTACCACTCCTATTTTTCTGTTTTCCTCGATCACGGCATCCACGGGACAGACCACCTGACAGGCGCCGCACACATGACAGAGTTCTTTGAAAAACAAAACTTTATCCTCGAGTACTGTGATAGCATTGTAGTGACAGGCATCCGCGCATTCGCCGCAGTAAATGCACTTATCCTCATCCACACCTACCGGAGATAAAAGCATCACATCCTCCTGTTTATGGATGCTTGGTTTTAAAAAAAGATGTCCGTTGGGTTCTTCGACATCACAGTCCAGATAATGGACTTCTTTGTTTTGGTCAGCGAGAACCGAAGCGATATTGGTGGCGATGAATGTTTTTCCGGTTCCCCCTTTTCCGCTTGAAATAGCGATTTGTATTGACATAAGTGCCTTCTTTATTTTTTTTAAATATAAAATATAAGAAAACATTATAAGAAAAGGCAGGGTAAAATTAAAGCAAATAAAAACATGGATATTCGTTCCTATTTTACTTGACGTTCACTTTTCATCCAATATATTCTAGATTATCGAAAACAAGAGTTGAAAGAGTGAGCATCATGTCTGTGATTTTAAAAACATATGACCGAGGAGTGGATGTTTCTAATCACCAGCACAAGACCATCATAGAGCTTGCCCGAACCAAAGGGATTTTTATCACATCAAGCTGCGGTGAAAAAGGGAAATGCGGCCAATGTTCAATTGATTTAATCCAAGGGGATTTTCTCATAAATAACAAAAAAGTTTCGGCATCTAAGGATCATCCCTGCAAAGCTCTGGCATGCCAGACCCAGGTGAAAAGCCAACAGGCTGTTGTTGAGATTCCAAAGAGTTCATTGGTTGAATTATCCGGGAAAATCATTGCTGATTTTACCATCAAAGATAAAAGAATAGATCCCCCCACCAAAAAGGTCTGTCTTCCTATACCTCGAGCTGTGCTTGAGAATCAAGAGCCAGATCGATTGAGATTGGAAAAAGAGATTTCAAAAAAGACTTTGATCAACCAAATCCATATTCCCCTGCAGGTTTTAAGAAAGCTTCCCTATGCTTTAGGTAAAGGGGATCAAACAATCACGGTGACCCTGGGCCGCATGGATGAGCGATGGTCTGTGATCAATATAGAACCAGAAAATACCACAAAAAAGATGTATGCTGTGGCTGTGGATGTGGGGACCACCACAGTGGTGGGCGGATTGGTTGACATGATAAAAGGGAAGCTCATGGATAAAGTGTCTCTCTATAACCAGCAGATTACAGTAGCTGAAGATGTGATCTCACGGCTTTCCTCCATTAAATCACAAAAAGAGCTTGATTTATTGAGGTCTTTAGTGATTCAGAACACCATCAATCCCATCATCAAACATCTCTGCAAAGTCCATAACATCCCAAAGGAGAATATCAGTCGAACAGCACTTTCAGGCAACACCATTATGATGCACTTGTTGTTGGGCCTATCGCCCAAAAGCATCGGGGAAGTTCCCTTTCAACCTGTTGATAGATCACCAGGTCCCTTCTTAGCCCAGGAAGTGGGTCTGGAAATATCTCCAGGCGGAATCGTAGACATTATCCCCTCTGTTTCAGGGTATGTGGGAGGAGATGTCACTTCTGATATCTATGTCTCTAAGCTGCACAAAGAGAAAGACCTGGCTGTGCTTATAGATGTTGGGACCAATGGCGAGATTGTGACATGTGATCACGGTCAGATGAAAGCCTGTTCCACGGCCGCAGGTCCTGCCTTTGAAGGCTATGGTCTTTATCATGGATGTCGAGCGGCTCAAGGAGCTGTAGAGAGAGTGGTCTTTGATGAAGAAAATAACATTCAAATAAAGGTCATAGGCGGGGGAAAAGCCTCTGGAATATGCGGGACTGGGGTTATTGATTTTCTGGCCGAAGGATTGAGAATCGGTCTGATCAACCAAATGGGAAGGTTTGATGAAGAAAGACTGAAAGAGCTCCAGTTAAACTGGAAAGTCAAACAAAACGGAAGAGTCATAAAAGCCTGCGTCATAGCTGGAAATGAACGCTCAGCGCTCAATGAGCCGGTGGTTATCACTGAGTCGGATATTTCCAAGATACTTCAGGCAAAAGCAGCTGTTTATGCGGCTTTAAAAATACTGCTGGAAATCCAAGGAAAGTCATGGCGGGATATAAAAAAATTGGTTTTAGCCGGAGGATTCGGAAGGCATATCCATTTCAAGAATGCGGTTTCCATTGGGCTGCTTCCACCAGTACCTGAAGACAGAGTGGAAATAATTGGAAACGGTTCTTTAGGCGGGGCTTTTCTGGCCCTCATCGAGGCAGACGTTGCCCATAAGATGAATGATATTTTGTCCAGAGTTGAAGTTATTGAATTGAACATGCAGAAAAGTTTCCAACAGCATTACATAGATGCTTTGTTTTTGCCCAACAGGAACAAAAATTAAAAAAGTTTTGTGAGGTCACAAATGAATCCATTTTTATTGGTTTTAACATCAGTATCTGACAGAAAAGCAGCAGAGAAGATGGCCAGAGGATTGGTGGAAAGAAGATTGGCCGCATGTGTCACTATTTCAGCTTTGGCCCGTTCTTTTTATTGGTGGGAAGGGAAGGTGGCTGAAGATGAAGAATTTGTTCTCATGATCAAGACCAAACAGGAACTTTACAGCCGGGTGGAAAAAAGAATTCGGGAACTCCATCCCTATGACCTTCCTGAAATCATCGCTGTTCCACTGGTAAAGGGATATAAAAAATATTTGGATTGGATCGGTCGGGAAGTGCAGTCTTGATGAAAATTCTCAATCTTTGATCATGATCAGCAGCATCTTGAACTTTTTAGGGGCATTCACAGCATGAGGTTTGTGAGCAGG
>DASRVI010000231.1:0-2862 GCA_035655135.1 Acidobacteriota bacterium
AAATTATTGTTAATCCCACTAAAATCCTCATTTTGCTCATCTCCAGAATCATTGATAGAATCGTAATCATTGCCCTTATCATCGTTCATATTATTAATACTCTCATAATCCTTACCTTTGTCCGCAGAATCCTCTGTAATGCCTTGAATATCATCATGCTCACCTTTCTGGATATTCGTGATACTTTCGCAATCTTTATAGTTTGAACTTTTATCAACATATCCCACATTTCTTTTCTCTCCCTCCTCCAGATCATCTTGCCTGTTTGATTCGTTTCCTTCTTCTTTTCCGAACTGATCATTAAATTCTTTATCAACAATTTGGTTTTCTTCATTCTTTTTATTAAACTCTTCCCTTTCTCGATCCTCGGATCCCTCAATTTCTTTCTCTGGATCAATTTTTTTCTCTACTGCATCTTTTTTATCATTATCTACTAAACTTTCATCTTCCCTCTCATTCTTTGCATCAATTCTTTTTTCATCATTATCATTTGATTCTTGCTTTTCTATATCTTTTAAAACATCTTTAAATTCCTTATCTTGCAAATATTCCCGTGCTTGACTATAATTCTTTACTCCTTGATGCCCTAGCATTTTCTCTATCTTATTATTGATTGTTTTCCCATCCATCTGGTATTTTCTGTTAATCTCCTTTTTCGAGAGATTTTGAATATCTTTCATAAATTCTTCTTTATTTTCAATTTTAGTCCCCCTCTCTAATTTATTCGCTCTCTCGATTTTTTCATGTTGATTAATATCTTTTACAACTTTATTTAAATCCCTATTCTTTAAATATTCACGAGCTTGGCTATAAGTATACACTCCCCGATGACCAAGCATCTCCCCGATCCTTTTAGTTGTTGTTCTTCCATCCATATTATATTTTTCATTTATATCCTTTTTCTTCATCGTTTGTATGTCTCTCAGAAACTCCTTTTTATTTTCTATTTTTTTCCTTACACCTGTATTAGATCTTGTCTCTTTTTGGAGTTCATTCTTTTTGATATCTTTCATTACATCATTTAGATTTTTATCTTTAAGATATTCTCGCGCTTGGCTGAAATTCCTAACTCCTTGATGTCCTAACATTTTATGTATCTTCCGATTAGTTGTTTTCCCATCCATCCCATATTTCTCATTTATATCTTTTTTTTTCATTTCCTGGATATCTTTTAAAAATTGCTCTTTATCTGTTATCTTTTTCCCTCCCTCTGCTCTCGCCGTCAATTGTCTATCTACATATTCCGCATCTTGCCACTTATTAGAAACTCTTTCACTTACAGTATTGCTGTATTCTTGTTCTTGCCATTTTTCTTTTAGTATCTGGGACATATTTTCTTGATATTCTGGTTTCTTTGCTCTTTCTTGATTAATTTCTGTCATTTTCTCTACCCAATTGGGATCTTCTCCCCGTTCTCTATTAATTTCTGTCATTTTTCCCCTCCAAATTGGTTCCTGTGCGCGCCCACTTCTTTCATTTGCTTGTTTCTCACGATATTCGGGATTCTTCCATTTTTCGGTAATACTTTTACTTGTTGTTTGACTTACATTCTTTCTATATTCAGGATCTTCCCATTTCTCCGAGACGCCCTTACTTATCTTTTCTATCGTACTTTCATTAAAGTCTCCTCCCTCCCCACCTTCTCTCAGATTATAACCTTTTTCTGAATCTCTGCTATCATATTCTTTGATATATTGCTTTTCTTTCTGATTAAGTTCAGATTTACTATATGCAACGTCTTCTTCTTCCAAAATGAAGCTATCTTCACCATATTTATTTATTGCATTCTCAATATATCGCATCGATTTTTTCTCTTCTGGATGATTTTTATTCCATCGCTTTAATTGGTGGGCATCACTGATTTCCTCATTCCAACGCTTTTCTATTGGAGTATCCCCACGTCCTTTTCTATCTGCTTTAGCTTTACCTATATAAACTTTTTTGTTCTCTATATTAGTCGCCTTATAAATATATCCTTTAGGTTCTAAATTTTCTTTATTATTACTTTCAATTTTTTTTCTCTCGACCATAATCTTCTCTGAATATGGTCTTTAAAAGATTATTTAAACTCAATATAATTTCGTTCACTAAAATAAAGAAAAGATTGAATAGAAATAACTACTTTGTAGAATATTCAAGATGCAGATTTTTACACTTGTAAATATCATAAAAATATAAGATATATAAAAGAGAAAAATAAAAAATAGAAATAAGTTAAATAAAGGTTTACATTCCCATACCAGGTGGAAGACCTCCCATACCACCCATGCCTCCCATGCCACCCATGCCTCCAGGACCACCTGGGGGCATTCCACCTGGGGGCATAGCGCTCTTCGCACCCGCAATCACATCATCGATGCGTAAGATCATTGAAGTAGCCTCTGTCGCGCTTTTAATGGCTTGAACCTTTACTGCGGTTGGTTCAACGACACCAATACTCATCATGTCCGTAACTACTTCACCAGACTCGAGATCGAATCCAGCAAATTTATTACCCTTTTGATGAGATGCTCGTAATTTCATCAGAATATCAATCTGGTCTAATCCAGCGTTTTCTGACAAAGTTTTCGGAATGATATCAAGACTATCAGCAAAAATTTCAACCGCTAATTGCTCACGACCACCTAAGGTTGAGGCATATTCGCGTAATTGAATAGCAGTTTCTAATTCAGGAGCTCCACCACCACCAACAATCTTTTGATCTTCCACAACGTCTCGTACAACGCAGAGAGCATCATGAATCGCTCTTTCAACCTCATCTACAATTAAATCAGTACCTCCTCGGATTAAAATCACGACTGATTTTGGGTCAGCGCAATCTTCAATGAAGATCCATGAGTCGCCCATAATCTTTCGTTCTTC
>DASRVI010000232.1:0-7301 GCA_035655135.1 Acidobacteriota bacterium
AGACCCTCCGGAAGATTTGGACGGCGACGGAGAAGTGGGTTCCATGTTCATCAAAGTAGAACCCGGTCAGGGTGATTACCGGATGAACGATAAAGGAGACCGGCTGGTCCGAGTCCAAAAGAATGTGGAAGGAAAACCGGACGAATTAGGAGATTATAAGTATATAGGAAGCGAAGGCACAGACAATGACGGAGACGGACGATACAATGAAGACCCCGGCGGAGGGTATGACCCCAATAGAGACTGGGGTTCTTATTGGCAGCCCTCTTACATCCAGAGAGGCGCAGGAGCCTATCCCTTTTACTGGAAGGAATCCAAATTTATCCGGGATTTTCTTTATGACCATCCCAATATTGCAGGTGTGCAGGCGTTTCATAATTCGGGCGGCATGATCCTCCGTGTACCCGGAACGCAGCTCCACGGCGAGGTTCCCAGAAGCGATATGGCTGTGTATGATGAGATAGGAAAAAAAGGCGAGAAAATCATTGAAGGTTATGATTACTATATCATCTGGAAAGACCTGTACACGGTATGGGGAGGATTCATTGACTTTACCTATGACATGCTGGGGATTTTTTCTTTTTCCAACGAACTGTGGGCCTCAAGAGCTGATTTAGACGGAGACGGAGAAATATCCGAAGAAGAGGAGGAATTTTTTAACCGTTATATTGACATGGGAAACACAGAAATCGCCATGCATGAAATAGACCATCCGGAATTGGGCAAAGTCATTATTGACCGCGACATCACCAAGCTGAGCGGCCGCGTGCCTCCCTCCTGGCTGCTGGAAGAGCTGTGCCACAGGAATATGGCTTTCTGCCTTCTTCATGCTTATGAGATGCCGCTTCCTAAAATCAAAAAAGCATCAGCAGAGAAAATCAATCAAGACCTTTATAAAGTGACAGTCTCTCTCTACAATGAGCGGCTTATGCCCACCCTGTCATCCCAAGCCGTGCAGAATCAGGTGCAGAGGCCGGATGTGTTGTCCCTTAAAGGAGATGCTGAGGTTTTGGCTGCCGGCCAGACCCAGGGCACAGGGCTTCCCGCAGGAATCCCCAGGAGGTATTTGAGATATTTCCTGGGAATGGGTGCTGGTGGAAATGATGTGAATCTGATCGAACAGAAAGATCCCAGTCAGTTAAAGCTAACCAGCGGAATCCCAGGAAGAACCGAAGTGGAATATCAATTCCTGGTCAAAGGGAAAGGAAAGGTCACTGTTGAGCTGGACTGCCTCAAAGGCGGAACCCATACCAAAAATCTGGAATTAAAATAAAAAAGGGACGTTTATTAACCTGAGCTGTTCATAGATTCGTGAATGATCCAGGACAAATAACCGGATAACTAAACAACAGGGACGGTTTTTTTTGAAAAAGAGAACCGTCCCTGCTTTAAGAGGAGCGGAATATGAGCCAACAAAATAAAGATTCGGGATTGATCGCTAAAGGCCGTGATTTTCTCCGTTCCAACAGATGGAGAGACCGGTTCGGGGGTCTTTCAGACCAGATGAAGGGAATGAAATTTCCTTCCATACAAAAGGATTATCCCAAGGACGCAGATCTTATTGATCTGGTTCCTCCCGAAGATTTCACTGTAGGGAAGGCTCCACTGCTGGATGTGATCAACAAGCGGAGAAGCCGGAGGAAGTTCAGTGCAGAGGCATTCAGCTTAGAGGAATTGTCCTATTTATTGTGGACCACCCAGGGTGTGAAACAGGTTCTTCAGGGCGGATATGCCTCGCTGCGAACCGTGCCTTCAGCAGGGGCCCGTCATGCTTTCGAAACCTATATAGTGGTGAAAAACGTTCAGGGCCTTAAACCGGGTCTTTATCGATATTTAGGGGTGGAGCACAAGCTGCTTCCCCTTAAGCTTAATGAAGCGGACCTTTTCAACAAAACAGCTGCTGCCTGCTGTGATCAGCCTTTTGTCGCTGAAGCAGCCGTGACGTTTATTTGGACCACCATCCCTTATCGCTGTGAGTGGAGATACAGAGACTTATCCCATAAAGTGATTGCCATAGATGTGGGACATATCTGCCAGAATCTCTATCTGGCGGCCGAAGCCATTGGGGCCGGAGTCTGTGCTGTTGCAGCCTATTTTCAGGATGAAATGGATAAACTCATCGGTGTCAACGGAAATGATGAATTTGTGGTCTATGTGGCGCCGGCTGGAAAAATTCCCTCTCCATAGATCCTGTCTATTTACGGATCAACTATATCAGAAAAAGTTAATGTTCTTTTTTTGTTTATTTAGTCTGTCAGCATTTTTAAAGATTCCTTAAAAACCGCCCAAATATTTTATTCCTGAGTGAACCTTTTTTCTTTGCTTTGCGTAGAAACAGGTGATAGAGATAAATGGATAATAAAATTCTTAACTTATTGAGGTGAAGCAATGAAAAATAAAGCAGGAACATCAAATTCATCAAAAAGAAAATGGACAGCGCTGTGCGGGATTCTTCCTCTGATCTTATTGATGAGCGGATGCTTTTGTGTGGAAGTGAAGAACGATGTGAGAAATCCGGATAAATATTTCAGAAATGCTTATCAAAAAATAGAAAGCGTTGAAAAAAGGTATCCTGAGAGAAGAGGACCGGTTTCCACTGTTTATATTTTAGTGTATGAAAGATCAGAAAGGCAGTTGATTCGAGTGATCGCTCCCATGTGGATCATTGACGCAGGCATGGATTTTGCGGATACTTATGACGTGGATACAGACTGTGATTTTGAATTTCATGAAATCAAAAAGCTCAGAGATATAGGACCGGGCATGCTCGTGGAAGTTGATGGTGAAGACAGTAAGGTCCTGATCTGGCTGGAATAGGATTATTCAATTCAAAAATGAACAAAGGATTTTTTGGAAATTAAAAGTGATAGGCGATAAGCGATAATCAAATGCAGGGTCAAACCGTTTCAGCAGAAGCAGCAAAAATAAATGTTCTTGCTGAAAGAGCCAAAAATGGAGATAGGGAGGCTTTTATGGCCATAACCAGTCAGTACCAGAAAAATATTTTTCAGCTGGCCTATTCCTTTTTTCAAAACAGAGAGGATGCATTGGATATTGTTCAGGAGACTTTTTTAAGGATATACCAAAAAATACATTATTACGAGGCAGGCAGGAGCTTTAAAAACTGGGTTCTTCAGATCGCTAAAAATCTCTGCATTGACCGCTACAGAAAAAACCATAAAAAGCATGATCAAAAAGCATTGGGGGGAGATGAAATAGAAGAAATCCATCTAACAGATGAAAAAGGAACAGAGAGAAACTCAGATTCAGATATAAAGAGAATCGTTGCTAAGTGCCTGAAACAACTTCCTGAAAGACAGCGCATGATATTTGTGATGAAGCACTACAATGAGCTCAAATACAAGGATATCGCAGAAACTCTGGGTATTGCCGTAGGCACGGTCAAATCACTCAATTTTAAGGCGGTCAATAAATTAAGAAATTTAATGAACCCATATTTAGGGAGGCCCTTATGAAAGACTGCAAAAACATAAAAAAAGATTTAGTAGCCTATATTTATAATGAAATAGATGAGCAGAAGAAATCTCAAATCCAGGAACATCTGAACTCTTGTCCTGAGTGCCAAAAAGAGGTTGAGGAGTTGAAAGAGGTTCTTCTCTGCGCAGATACTTATAAAAAAGAAATCAATGAAGCTGTGGAATCTGTGGACTGGGAGGCGCTTCCTTCTCAAATCGCGGATCAAGTTATTCCCAAAAACCAGACCCAAAAGCAGTCCACAGAAAACAAATTCAAAAAGCTTTTAAACTCCATTTTCACAGCAAGACTCGCTCCAGTCTACGCTGCTCTTTTAGCCGGAATCATTATGGGCGGGGTTTTGACTTTTATGATTCTACGACCAGGCAGAGCCCCGGAAGGCACGGCTCCCACTCAATTTATGGTTTCAAGAGATTTCATCGAGACCATGGATGTGGAGATGGCGCGCCGCGAGACACTGGATTATCTGGAGCAGAGCAAGTATCTGCTGCTTGATTTTGTGCAGACTTCGCCTGAAAAAGCTGATCAATACTGGAAGAGCGATTTTGTGGAAGCCAAAACAAGTGAGCTGCTTTCCAAGAAAAGATACATGAACCAACAGCTGGACAAGCACCACATGGCCAAAGCCAAAGCCATCTGCGATCAGATCGAGATTCTCCTCATGGAGCTTGCTGGAATGAGGGGCGAACTCTCAGCTGCAGAGAGTCGCCGAATTCGGGATCTTATCGAACAAAGGCAGATTTTATTAAAGATAAATCTAGTTAAAAAAGAATTGCAGCAAAGTGAGGTCTAAAGTGAGAAAAATAACAATAGGACTGGCTCTACTGGTGATGGCATTTTCTTTTCTCCATGCCGCTGCTTTAAACGCAGCTCAATCGGATGAGGAGTTGTTCCAGGAAGCAAAGATCCTGATTTTTGATAAAAAGTGGGAACAAGCTCGGGAAAAACTGGATGATCTTCTTGTTCGCTATCCTCAAAGCCCTCTTTACTCACAGGCACTCTTTTATTTAGGCAAATGCCTGTCGGAACAGGAGGGGGAGGAAAGAGAAGCCATAGAAGTTTATAAACGCTATCAAAGCCGCAGAGATGCGGATAAGAATCTCATACAGGAATCTGAAATAGAGATCATTGATCTTTCCTATAAGCTCTATGACCAAGGGAAAAAATCGTATCTAAAGGAAATCGAGAAAGCGCTTGAGAGCAGGGATAGAGCTGTGAAATATTATGCTGCCTTCAAGTTGAGCTATCTATCAGATGAGAGAACCGCCCGAAAGGGTTTTCCTGTGCTGGAAGAAATTCTTGACCAGGAGAGAGATCCTGAACTGCGGGAGAGAGCCAAGCTGGCTGTGCTGCGGATTAACCCGGAACTTCTGAAAAACATTGAAGATGAAGAATATGATTCCAAGCCAAAACTGTTTTGTCTGAGGGTTTATAAGAGGGGAGAGAAAGAAGCGAGTTTTTCTTTGAATATTCCCTGGGCTCTGGCTGACTTAGCCCTGAACTCTATTCCAGAAGAGGATAAAGAATCTCTGAGAAAGGAGGGTTATGACCTGGATGGAATACTGAAAAAACTCACCAAAGTCAAAGGCAATATTATTGAGATAAAAGACGAAGAAAGCATTATAAAAATATGGATCGAATAACATCAAGGAGGTTTATGATGAAAAAAATAACACTTTTTGTTTTACTGGCATTTGTTCTGAGTCTGGCACCGGCCCATTTATTGATGGCAGAAGACAGTAACGACAGTGACCTTCAGGCCATTAAAAAAGCGGTGAAAGAAAATCCCAAAGTCAAGCCAGGCCAGGAAGTCAAATGGTTCAAGGTTCTGATCACCGACAACAAGACCAACAAGGCCAAAGTCAAGGTGACTCTTCCCATATCTTTGATCGAGCTGATTCTGGAAGCAGAGAATGACCACTTTGATATTGACAGAGATGAATATGATGTGGATGTCAGAGAAATTTTCAGAGAGCTCAAAAAAGCAGGGCCCATGGCCATCATTGAGGTTTACGAAGAAGACGAGACCATCAAAGTATGGTTTGAATGATGTGAGTGATGAAATAATGTAACTCTGTCTTATCTATCTCAACCAATCAAGGCAGCCTTTTGCCAAAAGGCTGCCTTTTTTTATTATTAAAAAAAATTAATCTCTTTTTAACCCTCATTTAATATTTGTCTGCTATAATACTAATCTTTAATATGCAGATGAAAATAAATCAGCAGCCCTCAGAAGATCACATCATGAAGGCTTGAAATAAGGAGATCATTTTATGACTAAACGAATCACTCCAATTATTCTAAGTGCTTTGATAATAATATACGGCTTATTTTTAGTACCCAACATTTATGCAAATCCCGAAGATTATCCGCTCCCCATGACGCCTGAAACTAATCCGGAGGCTAACAAAGCCAACAAGACCATGCAAACTCTTCTGGATGAGCTGAAAGAGACAGCTCCCAAAGTCTTTCTTGACTGTTGGAGATGCGATAAAGATTATATCCGCAAAGAAATATCTTATGTGAATTTTGTCCGTGATCGAACAGATGCGGATATCCATATTCTCGTCACAGACGAAAGCACTGGAGGCGGCGGAGATAAATACACTCTGGCTTTTATGGGCAGAAACCAATTTGAAGGCATGGAACAAACTTTAGAGTATTCTTCAACCGAAACTGAAACCAGGGATGAGATCCGTGAGGGAATGCTTGAGGTCATGAAAAAAGGTCTTTTCCCTTTTCTTATGAAGACGCCCATTGCAGATCTTCTTTCTGTCCAGTGCAAATGGGAGCTTGAGCCCACGGCGGTCGAGGATAAATGGAATTTTTGGGTGTTTAATATCCGGGTCAATGGAGAATTAGGGGGAGAAACAAGTCAAAAATCCACAGAACTCGGATTGGATCTTTCAGCGAACAGGGTTACTCCTGAATGGAAAATCCAATTGGGACTTTCCGGCGATTATGAAGAAGATAATTATGATTACGAAGATTACGAACTTACAAGTATTTCCAAGAGGAAAAATTTTAGAGGACTTTTTGTGAAAAGCATCAGCGAGCACTGGTCAGTAGGGAGCTGGATCGAAGCTTCTTCCTCTACTTACAGCAATATAAAAGCTAATTACAGGATTGCACCTGCTGTTGAATACAATTTTTTCCCTTATTCCCAATCCACACGCCGGCAGCTTCGATGTCTGTACAGAATAGGTTTTAGTTCAGTGAATTACATAGAAGAGACTATTTTCAATAAAACCAAAGAGGGTCTTTATAATGAATCTCTTACCTTAACCTTAGAAATAAGGGAGCCATGGGGAAGCGCTTCAACTTCCTTAGAAGGGTCTCATTATTTTCATGACTTTTCAAAAAACCGGCTGGAGCTCCGTGGATTTCTTTCCTTCAGGCTTTTTAAAGGATTTTCTGTAGATCTAAGGGGCCGGTTTGACCGGGTCCGCGATCAACTATCACTTCCTATTGAAGGCGTTTCTGTGGATGAAATTCTTCTGCAGAGAAAGGAACTGGCTACGGATTATGAGTATTCCATAGATATAGGATTCAGTTATACTTTTGGCTCTGTTTACAGTAATGTGGTGAATCCGCGGTTTGGAGGACGATCAAGATACGGCAGATGGAGATAATGTCCTAAGTCGTTTTATATCCTTTCCAGAAGAACCTCAATTCAATCCTCTTTAAGGGTGATTCGACAGGTGAATTTAGCTTAAATAGGGGTGAGCATCTTTCTTATTTAACTCGTTATAAATATAGTGTACAATAATTTCTCATTAGGTTAGGCATTAGAGAAATACATGAAC
>DASRVI010000233.1:0-10252 GCA_035655135.1 Acidobacteriota bacterium
TTCCGTTTATTTGTGTGACCAGAGAGTTGACTAAATCCATCCCCATGGAATTAGCTTTTCTGAAATCCAAGTCTTTGGGAAATCCAACACCGTTATCCCTTATGGTCAGATGATAAGTTTTCCCTTTTTTATTAAACTTGATTTTTATCTCACCTTTTTTGTTTTTGGGGAAGGCATGTTTCAAGGCATTGGTTAAAAGCTCGTTGGTGATAAGCCCCAGAGGTACGGCTTTGGTGACATCAAGAAAAATGTTCTCAATTTCTTTTTTTAATTCAATATTTTGTGATAATTCTCTGTAATAGCTCATCAGATGCACAGCCATTCGTTCGATATATTTGCTGAAATCGATTCCAGACAGGTCTTCTGACCGATAAAGTCTTTCATGAACCATGGCCATGGACATGACCCGGTTTCGAGTGGCTTTAAACATTTCCTGTGCTTTGGGATCCTTAATCCGCCTGGCTTGAATGTTGATCAGGCTGGATATGACCTGCATGTTGTTTTTCACTCTGTGGTGGATTTCCTTTAAAAGCACTTCTTTTTCCTGCAGGGATTTCTTTATTTTTTTCTCTGCATTTTTACTGTCTGTGATGTCTTTCAGTAAACCTGTGATTCTTTTTGATTCTGGGTTGTAAGTGGAACTCACTTCCAGTACCTTATCCTTGAAATTTATTTCAAAAGGACGGATTTTCCTGCCTTTTAATATATCTTTAATGATAGGGAGGATCTGCTTGGCGTTTTTCAGAGGGAGGAATTCCCTGGTTAGAGTGATCATGTTTTTTCCCGTGATTTCTTGTGAGGGAATTCCAAGTATTTCTTCTAAAGCTTTGTTGACTTCAATCACCTTTCCGCCCAATGAGGAATAAACAATTCCGATATCAGCGGTCTCAAAAATGTCCCTGAAGTAACTCTCTCTTACCCGAAGAGCTTCCTCTGTCTTTTTTCGCATAGTGATGTCTCTGAGAAACACCAGAGCAGCTGGTGATCCCTGGTATTGGATCAGGGAGACATTGATCTCAGCAGGAATAGCAGAGCCGTCTTTTTTTAAAAGGGATATTTCATAGAGACTTTTGACTTCTTTTCCAGCTTTCCTCTGTTTGAATCGATCCAACACAATCTCTCTGTAATCAGGATGGACAAAGTCTGCCATTTTTTTCCCTATGAATTCATGTTTTGGAATGCCAATGAATTGAGAAGCTGCTGAATTGGCAAATTTGATGGTGCCGTCATGATGGATAATGATGGCGTCATTGCTGTTTTCAACAACCGAGGAATAAAGTTCTTCGTTTTCTTTTAAGGCTGTTTCTGCTTTTTTCCGCTCTATGATGCTGCTCAAGAGGCTGCTGAAGGTATTGATTAAATCTCTTTCCTCTTTAAGAAAAGGGCCATTATCCAGTTCAGGCTTTTCTTCAGATGGCAGACCTCTATAGAACCCAATTTCTTTCCAGCCACTTTTATATCTTCACTCTGACTCCATTTGGTCTTTTTGAATTTATTGGTTTCGTATTGTTTGTTTTCCACAACAATTCGAGCACAGGTTATTTCAGGATAATGCCAAGCAGAAGGGATAAGCTCCACAGACTTTTGAAGCAACTCTTTTAGGGACAAATCTGCTTTTGAACTGAGCTCTGAAACCTCATAAAGAAAGTTAAGCTCTTTGTTTCGTTCTCTTAGGTTATGGAGAAGTTTTTCTTTAGCATCCTCTGCTTTCTTTTGTTCAGTGAGATCTCTAACCGCGGTTATTCTTGCTTCTCTGCCTTTATAACGGATTTTTCTGCCCCGAAGTTCCCCTGGGAAAACAGATCCATCTTTCCGTAATCCCTGGGCTTGATAAGGATCTTCACAGCCTGACAGCACACTATCTATGATTTTTTTTCTCCATTCGGGGGCGGCTAATTCAGCCACATTCATCCCTATGATCTCTTTGAGGTCATAACCAAAAATTCGGGCAAAGGTCTGATTCGCATCCAAAATTTTTCCTTTATCATGGACCACTTTCCCTTCAAAGGTGGCTTCAAACAGACTGCGGAACCGCTCTTTGCTTTCCTTAAGTTCATTTTTCTCCGACATGCATTCAGACGCTGCTCTTTCTAGTTCTTTAATTCTCTGGTGCAGTTTTTCTATTTCTTGATTGAGCTTTTTTTTAGTTTTGTTTTTTTCGGACATATTTTTTTGGGTTGGGAAAATTTATACTGAATCTATAATAAAAGTAAGAGGAAGAGAAGTCAATGCATAAGCTTATTCCCAATCTATAGGTGGAATTCCTCCTTGGGAATCCAGCCATTTGTTCAATAAAAGTTTATTTTTTCCTAGTTTATTTTCCCAGAATTCGCGAAATTCATCGGTTCCGATCAGGTCTCCGAAAAATGTCTGGTAGAAGTCTTTGCAGATCGAAAAAAATTCAAAATCTCCGACTCGTTTCCTTATAGAATCAAGCATAAGGGAGCCTTTGTAATATCTTACAATATAGTTGATTTTTCCTCCTTCAAAAGGGACTTTGGAAAGAGAGGGTGCGGTTTCAGATAAAGGATTTGTTAAACTAAGGTATTTTTCCAGATTGTTCTGAAATTTTTCTTCGGATATAATCCTTTGGTCTGCGACCGAAGAAAAATATTCAGCAAATGTTTCATTGATCCAATCACCTTGATTCGAACCGAAATTCCACCAAAAGTGGGCGATCTCATGCGCCATTCCATGAAACAGCGAAAAGGCAGGATCTTTTTTCAAGCTTTCCAGA
This sequence comes from Acidobacteriota bacterium, assembly GCA_035655135.1. GTDB lineage: Bacteria > Acidobacteriota > Aminicenantia > Aminicenantales > Aminicenantaceae > WJMT01. The sequence continues at coordinate 2,738 of DASRVI010000233.1, forward strand.
GTAAGCCCTTCTGATGTGATAATCATACCTGGCCTGGCAATGCCTGCTCCACCCTGTCCCTTTTGTTTTGGAGAAAAAACATGTTTGACTATTCTCCCAGGAATAACAGTCTTCCCCAGAAGATTTGTGTAAAGATGGACTGTTTTTTCAATCTGCTCAATCTCCTGATTAATAAAGCTTTGCGGCATTTGGGTATGATAAATATGGATGTTGATTCCATCCCCCTGATAGGATTTTAATTTTAGTTGAGGCGAAGCAACTATAACAATATCTGTATCGTCCACAGAGGACCAATGACTGAACATTCTTTCTCCATTTTTCTGGGTCTTGATTTCTTCTCCAGAGCAAACACAGTTCCAATTTTCAGGAAGGGAGAGCTCTAAGTGGATGTCAAATCGGTTTCCAAAGGTGAACAAGGGATACCAACACGAATAACTGGCCAATTCGATCATTCTTGAATTGACCTGGTCATCTAAAGCCAGTTTTTGATTTTTATGAGTTCCAAATTCAGGAATGTTTTTCAGTTTTCCGTGGTATGTCATTTCCATCCTTAAATCTTGTGCTTTGTTTTTTTCAGGAAGGTAAACGGTTATTTTTTTTGTGCAGGGAAAAATAATCCACGGCTTGTTTTTCATTTCGGTGAATTCAGCCGGGCGGCCATTGATTTTTAGCTTATTGATTTGAAATGTACCATGTAGATTAAAAGAGAATTTTTCTAACGGAGTATCACTGAAATGGATACACAGTTTGCTTTGAACGAAAATCTCTCCAGATTCCGGCTCAATATGAACTTTCAGATGGTAAGACTTAGGATGGGCAGGTTCTGAAGAAAGGGCCCAAAAAAAACAAGAAAAGTATACCGAAAAAAAGAAAAGCCATCTTTTAGATTTTTTGGTTATGATTGGGATTCTGCAATTGTTTTGAGTCATAATTTAAACCTTTATCTTGGATTAAACTTCTCCGTTCCATAGGCTGACAAGCACACATCCCGTTATTTGTTTTTGACTTCTTCTTTAAGTTTAAGACGAAGCAGCATTCAAAAAGGTTTGCTAGTCTTTCTTTTTTTTATTTCAAATTTCCTTTAAAATAGATGACAAATTACCTGGATTATTCACAAGTCAAGATTGCTGGAGATGTAAGGCACAGGGCATGAAGTCGTGGTCCTTCACTACGAATGCCCTGTAACGAAGCAGATGCAGTAAGATTGGCTTGCCTCAATGGTAAAAAAATGGCGATTAAAATTAAATACTTAAAAAGGAAAACGTTTTCAATTTTCATTTTTGAAATAATCTTGCATATCTCTGAGAATAAATTAATAATATGAACATCGCCATTTTTTTATGAATAGATCAGGATTATTGTTTGAAGAGAAAATGAGCAGCCGATTAATAAAGGGAATCACCTCTTTTGTGGTTATGTTTTCGCTGATATTATTGTTTTCTCTATCTTTAGATAAAAAAGAATCTTTTCAGGAACCTCAATATGGAGGCGTATTCCGAATCAAATTATTTTCTGACCATTTCAAAAGGCAGCTCGATCCCATAAAACAAGATTCTTTTATATTCATCTCAGAACAGTTATATGACGGACTGGTTAGATTGAACAAGAATTTTAATATTGTGCCGGCACTGGCTGAATACTGGGAGATTTCTCCAGATGGAAAAACATATACCTTTCATCTAAGAAAAGGAGTCCGGTTTCATCATGGAAAAGAACTCACAGCCTCAGATGTGAAATATTCTTTAGAAAGAATCCTGGCCAAGGAAAACGGTTCACCCTATTATCAGTATTTTCTGCCCCGTGTGCAGGGAGCCAAGGAGTTCAGGGAGGGGCGTGTGAAACATATATCTGGTTTTGAAATCAAAGATAAGCATACCTTTGAAATCAGTTGGACTAAGCCCTATGTATCAGCTCTTTATTTAATGAGTATGCATTTCTGTAAAGTGCTGCCTAAAGAAATGCACCAAGAGATGGGAGAAAATTTTTTCTTAGATCCGTCGGGAACCGGGCCTTTTATTTTTGAATTCTGGCTGAGGGACACCAGATTAAACACAGTGGGAGTGCGATTAAAACGAAATGAAGGCTATTTTATGGGAAGACCTCATTTGGAAGCCGTTGAGTTTTGTCCCTTGTACAGCTTGGATCATTTTTTAAATGAAGAAATTGATTCTATTCCTCTTCTCTCATCCCGTCTGCTTGACTCAAAGTACCAGGTTTTTGAAGACGGAGCCATCAATATTATCTATTTAGGGATGAGCTGTCACATCTCACCTCTTGACAGCCCTGAGACAAGAAAAGCTTTGAGTCTGGGAATCAATAAAAATGAAATCATCCAGGAATTGAATGATCCACAGTTTTTACATCAACCCACCAACAATTACATTCCGCACCGCTTGCCTGGATTTTTTCCCATTCGGGAAAACAGCATGGACTTGGAAAAAGCCAGTCAGATTTTGAACCAACAAGGTTTTTCCAAGGAAAACAGATTCCCGACCCTTAATTTTTTTATGCCCTTACCCAAATCAGAGGATAAGTACAACCTTTTTAAGTGTATGAGGAGCCAGCTCGAAGCTCTCGGGATAAAAATAAAACTGCGTTATTTTCAATCCGTCCAGGAAATCAGGGATTGTGAAAAGCCTTACATTTTTTATATAGAAAAGAAAATGAATTTCCCAGATCCTGAAGATATCATACGAACCCTCTTTTTCTCTCAAGCTATACATAATCTATTCCAATACAGAAGTCCCGAAGTGGATCAGCTTTTGCAAAAGGCTGAGGTGGAGAGAAGCTGGACAAGACGGATCGAGATTTTTCAGCGTATAGAAGAAATTTTATTGTCAGAAGTTCCGGCTGTTCCTCTTTTTTCCAGGCAGAACAGAATGGCTATGCAGCCGTATGTCAGAGGAGTGGAGGAGCCTGCTCTTGGATTTAATTATTTGGAAGTACGAAAGATTTGGCTTGATAAATAAAGCAAAAGAGTGAAGAAATGTCTTTGCGCGCAAAATTTATAACAGCCATTGCCATACTGCTTTTTATTCTGATGGCGTCTATGCTGTTTCTCATTGAAAGGAGGGAAAAAAGCACTATTTTTGAGGAGCAAATAAACAAGGGAGTGTTGATTGCTCGAAATATAGCTTATTTGAATCTGGAACCATTCATGTTCTGGGATGTTGAGGGAGTGGAGAGAAATATTCAGGAAGAAATTGATCAGAAGCTTTTGTATGTGGCTTTTTTTGATCAGGACAGCCGGCCTTTTGCAGCCAGTGATTTTGCTAAAAAACATGAGCAAATCTGCAAGAAATCTCATCTTGAGGGACCGGTGGATGAAGACAGCCACTATTTCCAGACCAAAGAAATCGATTATGACGAGACGGGAGTAATGATATCAGTTTTAGAAATTGAAGTTCCTATTTTTGCCAGAGGCTCTTCTTACAAATGGGGATCCATAAAAATAGGTCTTTCTTTAGAAGACATGCAGAGAGAGATAAGTCAAACCCGATACATGCTGGTGCTCATTGGGCTGGTGGGGCTTCTGGTAGGAATAGGAGGAGCGTATTTCTTATCCAGACGGATCACTGGTCCTCTCAAAAAATTGGTAGAGGGCACAGTTAGGATATCCCGGGGGGATTTTTCTCAAAACATAAAAGTCAGCTCCAAGGACGAAATCAGAGGACTGGCAGAAAGTTTCAATGAAATGAGCCGACAGCTTCTTCTTGCCAGGAAAAGAATGAAAGCAGCGAACAAGAAATTAATTCAGGCAGAAAAGCTGGCTTCCATTGGCCGGATGTCTGCCTCCATCGCCCATGAGATAAGAAATCCGCTTACCTCTGCGAACCTGAATATACAAAAAGTTCTGCAGAGTGAGCATTTGAAACAACTGGAAAGAGAACATCTGAATCTCTCTCAAGAAGGAATAGGTCACATAGAAAAATTCATAAAGGAACTTTTGAATTTCACCCGAGTTTCAGAACTCAATAAGGACGGTTATTCCATCCAGGAAATCATGGATGAATCCATAAAAATGATATCCAGTTCTCTGGATGAGAAAAACATCAAACTCCACACACACTTCCAGGAAGATCTTCCCTCTCTGTTTGTGGATGGAGATAAGATCCGTCAGGTGATATTAAACCTTTTAAGAAATTCCTGTGAGGCTGTGGAGGAAGGCGGAGAAATAAAAATCTTGGCTTCTCTATCTCAATTAAATGGAAAAAAGGCTGTCCGGATAGAGATCATGGATAACGGGCCCGGGATTCCGGAAAAAGACAAGGAAAATGTGTTTGAGCCTTTTTTCACCACCAAGTCATCTGGGATCGGATTGGGATTGGCCAACGCGAAAAAAATTGTGGAACAGCACCGCGGCATGATAAGGATCAAGGAAACAAAAGAGGAGGGGGCTTGTTTTGAAATCATTCTGCCGGCGGAGGAACAAAAATGAAATCTGTTCTTATTATTGATGATGATAAGTTAATCCGAAAGAGTCTTTCATCTCATTTTAGCAAAAAGAAGTTTCAGGTCTTTTCAGCACAGGACGGAGGGTCAGGAGTGCATGAATTCATTCAAAAGCATCCGGATTTAGTGCTTTTGGATATCCGTCTTCCGGATATTGATGGTCTGGAGGTGCTGAAAAAGATCAAGGAAGAAAATCCCCGGGCCTGCATCATTATTATGACCGCTTATGATGACATGAAAACCACAGTGGAAGCAATCAAATCAGGAGCCTTTGAATATCTGGTTAAACCCTTGGATTATGTTGAGATGGATCTAGTGATTGAAAAGGTTTACAAGGTGAAAAGCTTGGAAGATAGGATGAGCTACCTGGTTGGCGAAAAGCAGAAAGAATACACCATAGATAACATAATCGGAAGCACTCCTAAAATGAGAGAAGTGTATAAACTCATTGGATCTGTGGCCAACACTCGGGCCAATGTCTTGATCCAGGGCGAAAGCGGGACAGGAAAGGAATTAGTGGCTAAAGCCATCCACTACAACAGTCGCTATGGGGATGAACCCTTTATTGTTATCAACTGCTCGGCTCTTTCAGATACTCTTTTAGAAAGTGAGCTGTTCGGTCATGTGCAAGGAGCTTTTACGGATGCTGTTCATGAGACCAAAGGGAAGTTTGAAGTGGCAGGAAAAGGCACTCTTTTCCTGGACGAGATCGGGGACATTTCCTTAAACCTTCAGTCCAAATTGCTGCGGGTGATCGAAAACAGGGATTTTATGAAAGTCGGGGGAGAGAAACTGCTTGAAACAGAAGCTAGGGTTATTGCAGCCACCAATCATAAATTGAATGATTTAGTCAGAGAGGGAAAGTTTAGAGATGACCTTTATTATCGGTTAAAAGTAGTGGAGATCAATCTGCCGCCTTTGAGGGAAAGAAAAGAGGATATTCCGGATTTAGTGGCTTATCTTTTAGAGAAAATAAACCGGGAATTGAGAAAAAATGTAAAAAAAGTCCCTCCTGATGTGATGGATTTTCTCATTGATTTTCCCTGGAAAGGAAATGTCAGAGAACTGGAGAATGCTTTGACAAGAGCTGTGATTTTAGCTAAAGGAGATGTGCTTCTCAAAGAAAATCTGCCTCCAGAAAAGAACGAACAAGAGGTCATTCCTAAAAAGCTGGTTCCTTTGAATGAGGTGGAAAAGAAATATATCCAGTATGTTTTGAAAAAAGTAAAGGGGAATAAAAGCAAAGCCAGCCGGATTTTAAATATCAGCCGGCCCACTCTGGATAAAAAAATAGGGGAATATCAAATAAACAACTGATTGTAAAAATTTTTTACGCCCTGTCAATTTATTTGCTCTATTTTTTTATGATCCTGTTTTCCATTCATTTTTTTACCCTGTAGTTCTTATTCTGAAATCAATTGGCATGAAATATGCTGTCTAACAAATTGTAAAATGAAAAAAGGAAACAAAATGAAAAAGGACACTGAAAAAAGAGTGGTGGTGGTGGATGATGATGAATCAATCCGCAAGACTTTTTTTCTGCTCCTTCATAAAAACTATAAGATCTATCCGGTTAAGGATTCAAAAGAAGCTCTGGACCGGTTTATGGGGACAGACATTGATCTCATTATAGCTGATTTGAGACTGCCTCACTCCTCAGGGCTTAAAATGATAGAGAAATTCAGAAACTCGGGATTTAAAGGAAAAGCTATTTTGATTTCAGCTTTTCCGGACCTGGTGAATCCAGAGGAATTAACCCGGCTGGCTGTGGATTACTTCTTTGTGAAGCCTCTGGAGCTTGCGTCTTTGAGCCGGTCCATTGATTATCTTTTGAACAATTCCAAAGGACTCTATGAATCCACACAAAATTAGGCTAAAAAGGGGGAACAATGAATCAGAAAGAGTCAATATTTCATGAAAGGAAACAGGAGTTTGCCTGCGAGGACCATCAGAACCAAGAAACAAAAATGTTCGAAGATTTGTTTAGGGATTTCCTCAAGAAACAGACAGGAAAGAGAGGGGACCTATCTGAACATGATTTGTTGATTGAATTCATAGAGCACTTTTGTATAAAAAATGGAATTCCTTTTCGAGCTCTTATGGACCAGTTGGAAAGGTCATTTTTAGTGAGAATTTTGTCTGAGATGAACGGCAATCAGAAAGCAACTTCAGAAGTTTTGGGAATCAAGCCCACCACTCTTTATGAAAAGGTCAAGAGACATAACATTAGATTCAGAAAAGACTCCATATAAAAAACAGTGCCGCAATACCCATTCACTGTTTTTTTGTGATAGGATAGCATAGGGAAAACAACACAAAAAGCTTACGGATAAAGGAGAATGTCATGATGAGATGTCAAATTTCTGCATTTGTGTTGATTGTTATAATGATCCTATTCAGCTGCCAAACTCAGAAAGCCGAACAGTATGAATGGGGAAATCTTAGAAATCTGGGCCCCAACATCAACTCTATAGGAAAAGATGAGCATGTCACCTTTACCCAGGACGGCAAAACCATGTATTTTGCCTCCATAAGAGAAGGAGGAATGGGACATTATGATATCTATATGTCAAGAATGGAGAAAGGAGAATGGACTCCAGCACAACTCCTGCCCCCTCCTATCAACACCGAGCGCGATGAGTTCGATGTATTTGTAACACTGGATGGAAAGAGGTTGTTTTTTGCCTCAAATAGAGACAATCAGGATGAATACTGGAACTGTGATATTTACGTGAGTTTTCGTGAGGGAAATAAATGGAGCGATCCGGAAATTTTTAATGAGAAATTTAACACACCTGGAAAACCGGATTGGGGCATAGCCATACCAAGGGATTTCGAAACCATTATTTTTTCTAGCGGAAGAGAACCAGCTAAAGAGAAGATGGTTCAGATATTTCAGTCTTTCCGTAAAAACAGCGGATGGAGTGAACCAAAACCCATGCCTTGGCCTGTGAATACAGGGGAGTGGGAAGCCACACCTTATCTCACACCAGATGGAAAGACCCTGTATTTAAATTCCAACCGGGGAGAGGAAAACAAAAAAGATGTGGATATCTGGAAGTT
>DASRVI010000234.1:0-6694 GCA_035655135.1 Acidobacteriota bacterium
TGACGTTGGCGGTAGACCCTGCTCATGGCAGGGACAGTGATTCAAGAAATGTGCCGGGAAGTAGAGATGATTATCTTCCTCTATTCACAGCTAAATTTGATAAGACTAGATAAAGAAATTTGTAAACGGTAGTTTGCACCAAAAAGACAATAGCAGGGGCCACCACAGCAGGTCTGTGGGGAATTTCCCTGCAACCAATGAAGGTGAAGACTCAGCCACAATCTACTGGAAAGAGGAGTATTGATTATCGAGTGTTGGGGAAAACCGGAATCAGAATTCCCATCATCAGTATGGGTGTGATGAACACCTTAGATCCTGTATTGGTGGAAAGATCTTATGAAAAGGGTATGATGCTATATCTCAATATACATGTATCACACTCAAAAAACAAAAAATTCTTTTCGCTGGAGGGGACAAGCGCTCATAACTACGTCATAGGTTGGATTTCATCTAGAACAGGATTTTTATGTGTTTATTAAAACCGGGCAATTATGAGAAAAAATCGATTTTCACTCGTCAATTAAGGTAAAACCTAAATTACATTTTATGTTGAGGAAATGAATATTTTGATGTTTTGACATCTTTTCTTATTATGTTATGATGTGTATATGAGAACTACATTGACTCTTGATGAAGATGTGGCCCAAAGGACAAAGGAATTGGCTGCAGAATTAAACAAACCTTTTAAGGTTGTTCTGAATGAAGCCCTGCGAAAGGGACTGGATCAGGTTGAAAAGCCTCAGAAACGCCGGGACTACCAGACTATTCCACATAAAATGGGACTTCGAGAGGGATTGAGTATTGACAATATTCAGGAACTGCTTGCTCAAGTGGAAGGCGAGGATAGGCAATGATTGTTGTTGATACAAATATCCTTATCTATGCGGAAGATAAACTTAATCCTCTCCATGAAGAAGCCAGGCAGTGGTGGGATACACAGTTGTCTGGAGAGTCCCCCATATGTCTGTGCTGGTCAATTCTAACTTCATTTATTCGGATTAGCACAAACAGACATATATTTAAAAAGCCATTGACCATGAATCAAGCAATCATGCGGGTACAAAGCTGGTTTGACCAGCCTTGCGTTCGTCTAATTAATCCCACAGAAAGTCATTGGCATATATTTCAGTTTATGCTCCTCGAAGGCCAGGCCACAGCAAATCTTGTCGTGGATGCTCATTTAGCTGCGCTTGCGATTGAACATGGGTGTATAATTTATTCGACTGATTCGGATTTCAGACGTTTTCCCAAGCTTAAATGGAGAAATCCCCTCAAAACAAAGAAATAATTACAAAAGCCCGTGCCTATGATAAGCCATAAATGGAGGCATTTTAAGGATAGATTAGTTTTTCAGATTATTAAGGGTGAAAGTATTTTTTCCAGAAGGCCTAAATTTCGAACAGTTCATCGAAATGAAACTGGATCCATTCTGCGTAGGGAGCATCCCACATGTCGGTCTTCAGGAATTCAGACGGATAGCTGAACCGGCCTTCCAGAAAAGGAACAAAAGTGTCCTGATAGTGTTTTACCGACCGCCAGCTGTCTTCTATGATGTAGAATTCAAAAAAGTCGATGATCTGACTCCCCACAAGATACCCATGAGCAAAACCCCGCTCCTGAGCTGTTCCCCAAAGCTTCAAGACCGGAAGCCCTTTCTTCCAGATGAGGGCCCCATGCTCGATGGTCCTATCCTCTTGGGGAAAATTTGCGGGTACACGCAGCCTTAGATCGGAACCGGACACATCGGATCGAGTGAGATCTATTGGATCCCAGAGGCCTCCGGGTAACGCCGCAAACCAGCCGAAAGGCTCAGGTGAATCGAATCCTACTTCATGGTTTTCATCACTGTCCATAAAGGCCAGAACCGAGTAATGACCAGGAGATAGATGATCAAACTCGTAGCTTCCCGGTTTTTCCAGTTTAAGAATCTGAAACGGCTCGGCATCACCATATATATCCCCTTTACTGAGCCGTTGGACCCGGCCTTCAGAGGAAACACGCAGTTTGTATAGATTGACAATAATGTTTCCGGATCGGTCCCCTTCATAAAAGACATGGCCGGATAGAGATCTTGTTTCATGGGTGGCTCCCACGCTGCTAAAAACAATGAGGCAGATTACGGCTGTCATCAATTTGTATTTTCTCATTTTATCTATACTCCCTTGTTTCGTTAGACTTTATTACTAACCTGGACTATTCATAAAAAATATCGATAAAAAAAATATCAAACAATGTTAGCCAATGAGTAAAATGTTCTCTAAAAAAGTATGTCAACTTCTTGATAATAAATCGTTTAATAATACCATCGACATTATGAATAATCCAGGCTAATTAAGATCCCCTCTGGAGGTTGTCCAAAAATCATATTTGAGTCTTTAAAAATCACGTTGTTCCCTATTTTCCGTCTTATAATATCCCAAAAAGAAAATATCACATTTAAAATGACATGGTCAATGTCTCCTCATACTCCCCATTTGATTTTAGGGGAGAATTGGAGTAGCTTTATATTTTAGTAAAGAGAGGAAGATCATGAAAAGATTTATCAGGTTTTTGGTTACTGGAATGTGCATCTTATCCTTAACCGCTCAGGAAAAGCGGCCGGTCCGGGACGATGTCGGCTTCTGTTGGAATCCGGTGAGCATGCAGAAGCTGGTGGATTATCTTGAGGGTCAGGAAAAACAGACCTTTGTGGCCGAGGGACTTGTAGCCGCCATTTCGCCTCATGACGACTATCTTTACGCGGGAAGAATCTATTATCCGCTTTTTAAGATTCTAAAGGCTGAAGAGGTGGTCATCTTTGGAGTCACCCACGGCACTGTACGGAATGAGATCAGCGGCCTCCAGAACATCCTGATTCTGGATGAATTCAAATATTGGCCCGGATTGAATAAACCCATCCCCGTCTCCGGGCTGCGGGAATTCCTCAAGGAGAGGCTCGGTCAGAAGGTTTTTATCACAAGCAACAGGGCCCATGAGATCGAGCATTCCATCGAGGCCCTTCTGCCTTTCCTTCAGTATTTTAATCCTGAGGTCAAGATCACTCCCGTCATGGTCACACCCATGCCGTTTGAGCGTATGGAGGAGATCTCGGCAAAACTGGCCGAAGTGATCGCGGATTACATGAATGAAAAGCAGCTCGCAGCCGGCAAAGACCTTTTTTTTCTTGTTTCTTCAGACGGCAACCATTACGGAAAGGACTTCAATAATTCTCCATTCGGAGAAGGGGAAAAAGCCTGGGAAACAGCTCTGCAGCTCGATCAACGCCTAATTAGCACCTATCTTACAGGGGTTATGGACAGCGTCAAGGTCGAAGGATTGACTAAAGAACTCTGGGGTGAAACCTATTTGGATTACCGGAACACCTATTGGTGCGGCAAGTATTCCGTTCCTTTCGGCCTCCTAACCATAGAGAAAATCATGGCATTCACCTTGAATAAAAAGATCGATGGCAAGCTTTTACGGTTCTCTGACACTTACAGCGAGGGTGTCCTTCCACTCAAAAAAACAGGGATGGGAACGACCGCCCCTTTTTCGCTCCGGCACTGGGTCAGCTTTTTCTCCATTGGATATTATATCGAGTAAAAACAGGATAAGATGATTTTATTCTCAGTATCCTAATCTATATACCGGCATCATTATTTGAAGAGGAACTGAGAAAAGTAAAGACCCTATCCATATCTGCATGGCTGGCAATCAAAACAAGAGTGTCACCTTCTTTTATTTCTAACTCCGGGGAGGGACTGGTGAAAAATTTTTCCTCCCTCACTATAGCGATAATAGTGGCTCCTGTTTTCCGTCTTACATCAAGCTCGTTTAAGGATTTGCCCACTGCTGGAGAATTTCTGTGAACTAAAAAGGTTTCTGTGGTTCCAGCTTTGAGGAGATCGGAAATTTTTTCCATAAACCGCCTGGTTCTTGGTATGCATCTTAGCACTCCGTAGCTTTCGCTTCGAATAAGATTGATCTGAGCATTAATAATGTTTCTGGGAAGATGGAATTCACGCAGAACCCGGGCAAAAATTTCAATGGACGTTTCGAATTCTTCTGGAATTATCTGGTTTGCTCCCAATTTGTACAATTCATCGATTTCAGTGACGAATCTGACCCTGACAATGATGTGAATTTTTGCATTCATCTCTCTGGCAATTTTGACGGCCGCCTTTATAGCTTTTGGATCGGAAATGGCAAAAACAACAACTCTGGCCTGTTTGATTTCTGCCGCCTTCAGCACTTCCCGGGAAGAAATATCACCAAAGATAATCATCTCTCCTTCCTGAAGAGTTTTCCTGATCGTATCAGGATTTAGCTCAATGATAACATAGGGAATACCGGTTTCTTTGAGAACCCGAACAAGATTACGACCGTTCAATCCATATCCGCCAATAATGACATGGTTTTTCAAGGATTCGGCCTTTTTTCCCAAATCATGATCAGGCTTCCATTTCCAATTTAAGATTTTCCCCGTTTTTTCCACCATAACAGAAGAGATTTGAAAGAGAAAAGGAGTGGCAAGAATGGTCATGATAGAAGAAGCAATGAAAATCTGAAAGATTTCTTCAGAGATAAGGCCGATGGTTTTACCTACGTTTGCCAGGACAAAAGAAAATTCTCCTATTTGAGCCAGCCCCAAACCACTGACAAGAGCAATCGATGTGGGATATCTCATAATTTTTACGACGAAAAAAACAATAAGCGCTTTTAGAAATATAACTATAATGACCAATGAAAATATGGTGAATTTTGCATTCCAGGCAAACTTAAGATTGAGAAGCAGGCCTATTGATATAAAGAAGAGACTGATGAAAAGATCTTTAAAGGGCATAATCTCTGAGGTGACTTGGTAACTGTATTCAGATTCTGAAATGATGATGCCGGCCAGAAAAGCCCCCAGGGCTAAGGATAATCCAAGCGATGAGGTCAGAAAAGCCATGCCGAGACATAAGAACAGGCTGGTGATCAGGAAAATTTCTCTGACCCTTGTCTTGACTATTAGATATAAAATCCGCGGCATGAGATACCTGGCAATAATAACTACAGCTATAACGGCAAGTATGCCAAAGAAAAATCTTGCCAGGACGGTAGTCAAAGAAAAATCTCCGGCTCGAACAAGTAAAGGAGTAATGACAATCATAGGAACCAGGCTTATATCCTGGAAGAGAAGGATGCCCAGGGAAATATTGCCCTGGGGGGATTCAAGTTGATTAGAGTCGGAATAGATTTTTAAAACAAGGGCGGTGCTGCTCAGGGATATCAAAAAGCCATAAAATATTGCTTCATTAACAGGAATCGTAAAAACCTGAAGGACTCCAAAAGCAATGAGTATGGTTAAACAGATCTGGAATCCTCCGCCTACCCAAAAATTCTTTTTTAGAGCGCCCAGTCTTTCAAAAGAAATATCAAGCCCTATGGTGAAGAGAAGCATAACTACCCCGATTTCGGCCAGGATATTAATACTATGGGTATCATGTATCAGACCAATCCCTCCGGGTCCGATGAGAATTCCCGTCAATATGAAACCGGTGACAGCAGGCAGTCTTAGCCTGTGGCTTATGTAAAAGACAACAATAGAAGCCACCAGAATGATGATAGCTTCTTTAAGGATAGGTACTTCCATTATTCTCTTATCTCAAACGGTTTAACATCGATAAGATAATTTTCATTTATAATATCACAACTATTGTGATTGACTAAGAGAATTTTTTCGATCTAAAAGTGAAATGGCGCTATGTATTACATTTAACGCCATTTATTATCTTCCTGATTTCCATTCCAGCGATTAAGGTAAAAGGGCACAGAGCCTTTAGTGACTCTTTCCAGATTAATTGATATTCTTTTGCCAAACAAGCGGAGAAGACAATGGGGATTGAATGTCCCAAATGTAATAATTGTGTACAGTATATCTATTCACCTTATTTTAATAATTGGGTAAATAGGTATACCGTACCCATTTAGTTCATTTAGTTTATCCGGGATGACGTCGGCTTCTGTTGGTATCCATTGAGCATGCAGAAGCTCTTGGATTATCTTGAGAGTCAGGAAAAACAGACCTTTAAAACCGAAGGGCTTGTGGGCGCCATTTCTCCTCATGACGACTATCTTTATGCCGGAAGAATCTATTATCCGCTCTTCAAGTTAAAATTTCTCACAATAAAAAATATCATATGTTTTGGATATTCTTTTTAAGCAAATGAAGGCCTTCCTCACGGGCATGGAGGATTTTCAGGATCTCAACCCCTTCCATTTCTTTCCGCTTTAAAATATGATCTTTCAGGGCATTCCGGTATATCAGATACTCAGCTTTTGCGGAAATATTTGGTTCGACCCACTGGGAATATAAAAACTCTTCAATCGACCGGTTTTTGCCATTGTTATTGCCTTCGCTCAGATCAACCCGGTATTCTCCATAAACCAGAAAACAGTGGACCATAGGCACATAGGGAAGATTGAATTTTTTTAGAATTTCATCCGTACCGGTGACGATTTCTTTGGTCATGGCATATATGCCTACGTTTTTCTCTATGGGCAGGTTCAGCTCGACCGCAAGGGTGGCAATAACAGCATGTTTGGTTGTACAGGTTCCTTTATTTTCTTTAAATAAGACCATCAGATCATCCCGATTGGTATTATATCCATAAGGCAGTTCATGGACATATCGACAGGCATTGATGAAACGGTTGATCCCAAGGCTTAAAAA
>DASRVI010000235.1:0-3390 GCA_035655135.1 Acidobacteriota bacterium
AAACCGAAATTTCCAACCAGGTCAAGACCAGACCCCCTGGAGTCTTGTTCTTTTGTGCTGTAACCTAATCCAGCTCCCACAAAAGCAGGTTTGAAATGGGCATTCACCACAGCATTTGCCATAATGAAAGGTTTCCACAAATCGTTGCCGACTAAAGGATAAGCTCCGCCTCCGGATAATATGAAGCTAAACTGTTCCGGTACAAACTGGTACATGAATCCAAGTCGTCCAAAAGCATAGCTTGTGTAAGTGCCTTTGGCAAGCAATCCTCCTGCTTCAGCTAAGAAAAAGAACTGTTGTTTCTTTACCTCAAAATTTACATCACAAGGACCTGAGGCAGCGCCAAAATCGTCATAAACAGCCACTGTAGCCCCATAAATTCCAGCCTCTTCCACTGTATATTCCCAAATATAAGGTTTATCTGTTAAAGTCTTTTCTGCAACCACATTCCCGACTTCATCTGAAATCTCAAAAACAGCTCTTTCCAAAGTTCCATCTGGGTCTTGGGAACCAGAGGCATCCAGAGTAATAAATTCTCCTTCTTTGATTGTGTCTGGTCTAACTTCCAGCATACAAGTGGGAGGAAAGTTTATGTATACAGAGGCTTCACAAGGATTGGAAGACGCTTCATCATAATAATTATAAACCACAGGTTTGAAATCATATTTACCGGGTTCGCTAAATTTAGTCTGCCATTTTGGATTGTCTTTAGTAAGTGTTTGAGTGCTTAATTTTCTTCCTTCTGAATCATAAACCTCAACCACCATTTTTTCAGCATTTTTAGAACCGCTCATGTCAACTGTAATAGGATCATTAATATTCGCTTTTTCAGGATCAACCACTATATCACAAATCGGAACTTCTTTGGCTCTTTCAACCTTGACTAAAGAAATATTTCCGCAGGGCCTAGGCATAACGAACATATAGTTTTTATGGTCTTTGACCACATTGAACACAAAAACCGGGAGCGGTTCTTTCCCAGCCCATTCCAAATCCTCTACGATCTTGATCTTTCCATGGGAGCGAAACAACATCCACATGAACTTTTGACCAATGGGAAGTTCGGCTTCTTCAAAAGACTGGGTTTCAATCTGGTCTAAAAATGCAAAATACAAGTCCCCGTAGCCCGCTAAATCAAATCCATACTTGATGTCTCCCTTGTATCTATCCAGCAGAGTCTTCATCACTTCCTGAGTCGGAACTTCTCCTTTGATTCGGACAAATGTATAGCGCCCGATCTGCTCTAACTTCTTGGTCTCTGCCATGGATAAAGATGATATAAGAAATAGCACGAGGGTAAATAAAATTAATACTCTTTTTGCCTTCATTTTTTCCTCCTTACGTTGAATGGACTTTACCATTATTCTTTATTAACTTTACATCCCATAAAAATAATATTTAATGATTTATGTCGTTTTTGTCAAGAGAAAAGAACAACATCTATCATGATTATATCAATATTTGATAAATGCATCAATAATATGTTTGATAATCCCGGAATCTTCTGGAATAGAACAGAGTGCTTTCTTATAAATATCAAGGGGCCCTTCTCCCTGATTGATTAGATTTTTTAATAAAGTTTTCCCTTTTTCAGGAGATATTTCAGGATGAGATTGAATCCCCCAAACACAAGATTTTTTTTTCTGAAAGGCATGAATTGAACATAAATCCGTGGAGGCTAATATATCATAATCATTTCCCAATCCTATCACTTCATCAAAATGAATGGTGTAAGAATGAAATAATCCTTTTTTCCCAAGAAGTGCATTTTCCCTTAAAATTTTAATAGGGATCCATCCTATTTCAGGAAAAGGTGATCTCCGCACACATTGAGGACCTGCCAAAGCAAGAGCGATCATTTGATGACCATAACAGCTTCCCAATATTGGAATTTTTTGAGACACTGCTTCTTTAACAAATTCAATCTCGTCTAAAACCCATGGGGATCTATCCATGATGGAAGCCTCAGAACCAGTTAAAATGATATGGGTAAAATTCTTTCTTGTATCATCAGGAAAATCGCTTTTCTTTGCCCGAAAAGAAACCCACTTGACATCCAGAAATTGGCTCCAGTGATTAACAGGATCATAAATGCTTTTATCTATGGAATTATCTATGATAGCCACTCGAATATCTATTTTATTCATCTTGAGGATTATAGAAATAAATAAACACAAATTCAACAAATTTAAATTCAGGTGTGGCTTATGCTCCCTTCAGATTTTTAACGCCATTCTTCTTCGTTTTTCTCGGCGCTTGCGCAACTCCCCCCGTCCGTGGGTCAGACATACTCAGCGCCCAGCTTCGCTGGATACCCTCGAAAATCTCATCAGAAGGCTAAATCTTCAATGTCGCTTCAGCCAAGCCTGAATTTAATGAAGTGTGCGGTGTCAATGTAAAAAATGTATATCCTGATCATTCATGAGTTTAGGTTTTTTTTATGGATAAATTCTGGTATAATTTTAATTTTAAAGGAGACATAAAAGTGCATAATGTGAAAATTGAAAAAGAATTAACTGTCACCACTCCAAATGAACCGGGAATTCTGGGGCGTGTTCTTGGAACTCTGGCTAATGCTGGTGTTAATCTTAAAGCTGTTTGTGCTTATGCTGAACAAGAAAAGGGAACCTTTCATCTGATAACCTCAGGGCCTGAAAAAGCTAAAAAGTGTTTAGAAGACATAGGTTATAAGGTAAAAATTATTGATGTGGTAACTGTTCTTATTGATGACCGAATTGGAGCTGGGGCAGAAATAGGTGCACTTTTAGGAAACGCGGTCATTGATATTGATTACTGCTATGGCTCATCAGCAGGGCTGGGAAAAGCACTTCTTGTTTTTAGAACCACCAATAACAAAAAGGCTTTGGAAACCTTAGAATAAATAAATCTAAACCGAAAGATATCCTTTCAATACCTTTTCAAAATGTTTTTTTACTCTATTTTGGAATTTTTCTTTATTGAATTCTTTCCCTCTCTCATACGCTGATCTTCCCATTTCTTCTAACCGAGTCTTTGAATCAATAAGTTCAATGGTTTTATCCATTAATTCATCGCGAGTTTCGAAAAACAAACCACTCACTTGGTCCTCCACGATCTCCTTTTGACCCCCTCCTTTATAAACAACCGGAACACATCTATTCTGCATGGCTTCAACTGTGGTCATCCCAAAATGCTCGGCTCTGTCCGGATCTATTTGCTCCAGACCAGCCAGATGCCAAAAAATACTTGCCTTTTGATACAACTCTTTGAGCTCATCTAAAGAAATATTTATTTTTAAAATAACTTTTCCAAAGGGCAGTGATTGAGAAGTTTTTTTAACTCTTTCTAGATAAGGATTTTTTTCATGGCTTCCCCCTGCAATCACCATTTTCCATTCTCTGGTTATTTCAG
>DASRVI010000236.1:0-2013 GCA_035655135.1 Acidobacteriota bacterium
CTCATTGGCTGACCGGGATCGGCACTGTGATTAAAAATTACATCCTTTATTCTGGTGCTCCCCGGAATTATCATTACCAGGACAGCACCAAACTAGGGGAAATCTGGCATCTTCCTCAGGTTAAAGGTAAAACAAGGCTAATTCTGGTGGATGCGCTCCATCCTGTGTGCGATAAAGGGCCCCAGGTGGATCCTCGATACAGGTGGGCTTATAACGGCTTGATTGCAGGGACTGATCCGGTGGCTGTGGATGCAGTTGGTTTGAAAATCATCCGGACAAAAAGAGAAGAGCTGAGAGGAGAATCCTGGCCTCTCTCTCCTCCTCCTATTTGTATTGAAGCCGCGGATAAGGTCTATAAACTGGGGAACAGCGACCTTAGTAATATTGATATTCAGACTATTGGTTGGGATCAGGATTTGTTGATTTAATATCTGTTAATCACACTTTAATCGAGAATGATTGAGTCATTTGGATGGGTTTCCATTCTTCCTCCTTTAATTGCCATATTTTTAGCCATTAAAACCAAACAAGTATATATCTCATTGACTCTGGGCATTTGGTTGGGTTGGACTATTGTAAAGGGATGGAATCCCTTTACTGGGATGGTCAGCACGGTTGATTCGCTCATTCATGTTTTTACAAATGCTGATAATACAAGGGTTATTCTTTTCAGCTGTATGATAGGGGCTATCATCACTTTTACCCAGTATTCGGGAGGAATGAAAGGATTTGTCAGCTGGATCATAGGAAAAGGCATTGTTAAAAAGAGGAAATCAGCTGGTCTATTGGCTTGGTTTTTAGGAGTGATTATTTTCATAGAATCGAGTATATGCATACTCATCTCAGGTGCCGTGACACGTCCTATCTTTGATAAGCTAAAGATATCCAGAGAGAAGCTGAGTTATATTTTAGATTCAACTTCGGCTCCCAAATGTGTCCTGATTCCTTTAAATGCTTGGGGTGCTTTGGTTTTGGGATTGCTTGCCCGCCAGGGAGTGGAAAATCCTGTGAAAGTTTTTATCTCTTCCATACCTCTGAACTTTTACGCTATCCTGGCTTTGATTATTGTTTTGCTAACCATTGTAACAGGTATCGATATCGGACCCATGAAAAAAGCAGAAAAACGAGTCAGAGACAAAGGCAAACTGCTGCGGGATGGAGCTGAACCTCTGATTTCAGAGGAAGTGGTGATGATGAAGGAAAAGCCAGGTATTCCCCAAAGACCTATGAATATGCTCATTCCAGTTGGGGTTATGATATTCATGATGCCGGTGGTTCTTTTTATCTCTGGTAAAGGTCATATTATGGAAGGGTCTGGTTCTCTGGCTGTGCTTTGGTCTGTGATATCAGGGCTTGCGGTAGCTGCTGTAGCGTACAGAGTCCAGGGCATTATGGATATTAAAGAGATCACAGATACATTTATGAAAGGAGTGGGAGGACTGATTCCCTTGGCAGTTCTCATGATGCTCGCTTTTGCCATAGGGGACATTTGTGATGTACTTGGCACAGGACCCTATTTGGCCCAGACAGTTAAATCGACTCTTCCTTCTGAGGTTATACCTGCTCTCATATTTGCTGTTTCTGCCTTGATTGCTTTTTCTACGGGAACATCTTGGGGAACTTTTGCCATAATGATACCCATTGGAATCCCTATGGTCCATTTGATCGGGCTGAATCCCGCTTTAGTCACAGCAGCTGTTTTAGGAGGAGGTGTGTTCGGAGACCACTGTTCACCTATATCGGATACCACTATCATTTCTTCTATGGCTTCAGCCACAGATCATATAGACCACGTGCGGACTCAAATTCCCTATGCTCTTATAGCCGGGGGAGGAGCAATGGTCCTTTTTCTAATATTTGGGGCTGTTTTTTAGGATTTTTCTTTGGATTCAGATTTTTCAGATTCTTCGGATTTTATAAGCCCTACTTTTTTTCTGATTTCCTTGTCAATTTTATCAGCCAGGTCTTTTTTTTCTTTGAGAAGGTTTTTTACATTTTCTTTTCCCTGGCCCA
>DASRVI010000237.1:0-2299 GCA_035655135.1 Acidobacteriota bacterium
CCATTGAGCTGGAAGTTCAGTTCCTCAATAAAATCTGCTAGAGAAAAGGGTTGACTGGCTTCAGGAATAGAACCCAGATAAAGAGAGACTCTCCTTATAACTCGAAGAAGGGCCGCTGATTTAAAACTTTCCCCTTTAACATAAACAGTAAGGGGAAACGAACCCCCAAAATGCTCTTTTGCGATTTCTAGAGCCACTCTGGGGT
Source organism: Acidobacteriota bacterium (assembly GCA_035655135.1). Classification (GTDB taxonomy): domain Bacteria; phylum Acidobacteriota; class Aminicenantia; order Aminicenantales; family Aminicenantaceae; genus WJMT01. Next base: position 206 of record DASRVI010000237.1, read on the forward strand.
TGCTTTTTTTGGGGTAATACTGGGAAAAGTTTACCTGTCTCTTTATGATGAAAAGCCCGTATCCAAGTCCTAGAATGAGGACAAGTGTGATCCCTAAAATAAATTTTTTATGCCCTTTTACAAAACGGAGCAATACTTTCAAAAAAGGGGTTAAAAAAGACATGTGTCTTTTTTGAGCGGTTGTTTCTTTACCCTTAAAAATAACATGAGCCGCAGGAATAAAAACAAGGGATATAACAACCGCAAAAAAGATACCTAGAGCTGAAAAAGTTCCAAATTCTGAAATGATTTTGAGTTTAACCGTTAAAAACGAAACAAAACCCGCCATAGTGGTCAAGCCTGCCAAAACTACCGGAGTGGCAATTTGGCTGGATGCGTATTGGACCTTGGTCAGTCTTTGTGTGCTCATGTCAGATTGACTGTAAAGTGTATTGACCACATGGATTCCGTAGGCGGAACCTAGAGCCATCAACAGAACAGGTATTGCCGGACTTATTAGGTTCAAAGGACTGCGAAACATCCCCATTACCCCAAAGGTCCATATGACGGCGATGGCCACTACAATAAAAGGGAAAACAATTCCCTTCCAATGCCTGAAGCTCAAATAGAGCACAGTAATGATCAGGATGACAATAAGGGGTATCATATTTTTCATGTCTGATGAAACGAATTCATTTGCAAAATAGGCATCTGAAGGAACTCCAGAGTAGTAGATTTCTGTCTGTGAATCCAGATGTTCGTCAACCGTAGGTTTTATCGTCTCTTTGAAGACTTCGATGAGGTCTTCTTGAGGGCTAATATATACACTCATAGCCAGCCATTCCCCGTCTGAGGAAATGACATTATTGACTAAAGTATCTTTAGATAAGGCTAATTTTTTAAGTTCAGCTAATTTATCATTGGTTTCCGGGATTTCTTCCAGAAAATCCCTGACTTCAATTCCTCCGGGAATTTGAGTGATATGAGGGGAATTAGAGAGAGAGGAGATGAGAAATATTTGATCATTTTTGCTTAATTCCTCTGTGAGAGATTTCACCTGTATTAGGGTTTCCCGAGAAAATGCCGGGGTGTCTTCCGTTTGAAAAGTGATCAGCACAAGTTGGTTGGAGCCAAACAACTCTCCAGTATGGAGAAGGAGTTTCAGGACGGGATCATCTTCAGGAACCCATTGAGTCATCTGGTTTTCGAAATAAAGATTTTTCATCTGAAGACCAAAAAAACAGGTAAGGATGATAATGATGAAGACCACAGCAATTCTGTACTTGATGATGAATCCGAATAATTGATTCAGCAATGGATAACTCCTTTATTTCAGAGTGAATATTCACTCTCCTTCGTTAGTCATGGGTATTTATTTTTGAGTTCCCTTCTAAGATTTTATTCCGTTTAGGAACTGGGAAAGGAGACGCTCTCCGGTCCAACTTAGTGATATTTCTCTGTTTTTTATGGTCCAATAGGAAAAAGATGTCTGCACGATCCCCAGAAAATTTACCGCAGCTATAGTGGAGTCTACATCAGCATGGAATTCATGTGCTTTTTTCCCTTTATCAATGAGTTCTTTAATAGAATCGGTCAGCTCATTGATCAGGGATTCCAGTTTATTCAGCAAAGACTTTTCCCCGATATGGATCTCATCAGAATAGACGATTTTAAAAAGTCCGGGGAATGCTTCTAGGAACTCGAGATGAATTTTTAAAAGTGATTGCAGCTTATACACCGTATTTTCATTGGAATCAATGATTTCTTTAAGCTGCTGACGGGCAGCAGCTGCGGCTTCATTCAGAATAAATTGTATGATTTCTTTTTTTGATTGAAAATGTCTGTAAAGAGCAGACTCTGCAAATCCCACTTGTTTGGCTATTCGGGCAACCGTCATTCCTTTGATGCCGTATCTATCCACAATTTCAAGCGTTGTCTCTATGATTTCTTTTTTTCGGGTCTCTTTTGAAATAGTGAAAATGTTTTCTTTCATGATAGTGAATATTCACTAACATTCTAAGATTTCCATAATAATAAGTCAAGTATTCAAAAAAATCCTTTGTACTTTTTCATATTTCCTTTATAATTCACTCATAATATATCACATAGAGGTGA
>DASRVI010000238.1:0-7291 GCA_035655135.1 Acidobacteriota bacterium
ATAACCCTTGCAGTCTGTATCCCTATTTCTCTTCTAGGGGCTTATATGGCAAAAAAAGTAGTGCACCAGGTTCCACAGAAAAAATTCCGCACCATCATTGCTGTATTTATTGGGCTCATGGCAATTAAACTTCTGTTTATACCCTGATGGGGGGAGTTGATTGCTCCTGTTCTATGTTTATGATATAAACAGGTAAAAGTATGCTTAAGGAGGTTTTTATGCATAAAACAGACAAATATTTAGTGGTTTTTGTTGTGGGCTTTTTCCTAATGATGAATTTTACCTGGGCTCAACAAAAAAAGCCCTTGACTCATGAGGTTTATGACTCATGGAAATCTATTTCCCAATCACAAATATCACCTGATGGAAACTGGGTTTTATATCTGGAGACACCCCAGGATGGGGATGCAGAAGTGGTGGTTATTAAATTATCAGGGGTCAAAGAATTGCGACACACCATAGGTTACTCTGGGGAAGGGACAGACGCAGAAAGAGCGGCTGACGCTCAATTCAGTTATGATTCTAAGTATGTTGTTTTTTTGATTTCTCCTTCCCAGGAAGAAGTGGAAAAAGCCAAAGAAGACAAGAAAAAGAAAAATGAAAAACCCAAGAAAAAACTGGGTATCATGAATCTTTCAAATGGTGAGACTGAGGTTCTAGAAGAAGTAAAAAGCTTTAAACTTCCTGAAGAAGCCGGCGGATGGGCAGCTTATTTAAAGGAAGCTCCTGAGAAGAAAGAAGAACCTAAAGAACAGGAAGAGAAAGAAGAAGAAAAAAAGGAAGAACCAGAAAAAGAAGAATAAGAAGAACAAGAAGAAAAGAAGGAGCAAAAGAAAGAGAAAGAATACGGAACTCCCCTGGTCTTACGGTCTCTTGAGGATGGGAGTGAAATTATACTGGATTCTGTATTGGAATATCAGTTTACCAAGGACGGAGAATATTTTATCTACACAGTTTCCAGTGAGGAAAATCCTGAGACTGACGGAGTCTATATCATAATACCCGGGAAGGAAAACAGCACTCCTCTGTTGACCGGTGAAGGAAATTATAAGAAATTAGCAATGGATAAAGAGGAAACTCGGCTTGCTTTTTTAACGGACAGGGATGATTATGAAGCAGATGAGCCCACCTTTAATCTATACGGATGGAATGTGGGGGATGACAAGGCTTCCCTATGGGTTTCGCACACCTCCACCCCCAATTTTCCTGAGGGCATGGCGGTCAGTGATAAATCTGATATATCTTTTACTGAGGACGGCTGGATAGTGATGTTTGGGATCAAAGAGATTCCAGAGCCTCAAGATGAGGATGAGGAAAAAGAGAAGAAAGAAGATAAGGCTCAATTTGACCTCTGGCACTGGGACGATCCTTTGCCTCAGCCTCAGCAGAAAAATATGGCAGAGGAAGTACGGAATAACACCTGGGAATCTGTTTATCACCTGAAAAGCAACAAGTTTGTAAAGCTGGCGGATGAAGAGATTCCAGATGTGAGGATTTCAGATAACGGCAAAATAGCGTTTGGACAAACATTCTGGCCTTATGCCAAGCGCATCGCGTATTTTGGTTCTTTTTATGATGTGTACATCGTTGATCCTCATACTGGAGATAAAACCCTGGTTAAAAAGGAGCTGTACTCCAGCGCACGCTTATCTCCCGGAGGGAAATATGTTTACTGGTTTGAAGAAAAAGACTGGCATATCTATGATATTGCATCCGGAAAAGTGAAAAATGTGACCCAAGATATAGAGGTGCCTTTTGATATGCAGGATTGGGACAGGCCCAGCCCCCCCTATTCTTATGGGATTGCAGGATGGACAGAGGGTGACAGCTCGGTATTGGTCTATGATCAGTATGACATCTGGCAGATTGAACCGGACGGCACGGATGCCCGTATGATTACAGAAGGATTCGGAAGAGAAAACAACCTGTCTTTCCGTTATGTGCGGCTTGACCCGGAAGAAAAAACCATTGATACCCAAGAAACTCTTTTGTTTCGAGTGACCAATGAGGAGACCATGGCGAGTGGATTTTATTCTGATCGGGTGCAGGGCAAAAAAGCTCCTCTTAAGCTTGTTATGGATGATAAAAATTTTGGTTATCCCAGAAAAGCAGAGAATTCGAACACTTTGATCCTCAATAGAATGGCATTTGATGAATACCCGGATATTTGGATCAGTGATATGAATTTTTCGAATATTCAAAAGGTCACGGACCTGGGCCGACAGATGGAGCCCTACATCTGGGGAAAAGCAGAGCTTCGGGATTTTAAAAGCGCTGACGGGATGCCGTTAAAGGGAATCCTCATCAAACCGGATAATTTTGATCCAGACAAAAAGTATCCTTTGATGGTTTATATCTATGAGACCCTTTATAATGGTCTTCATTATTACCGAAGTCCTTCTCCCGGAACTTCCATAAATATGCCCTATTATGTGAGCAATGGATATATCATATGGATGCCTGACATTGAGTACCACACCGGTTACCCGGGTCAAGATGCGTTGAAATGCGTTCTTCCAGGAATCCAGATGCTGATCAGAGAAGGCACTATAGATCCGGAGGCCATTGGGATTCAGGGCCATTCATGGGGGGGATATCAAATTTCATATATGATCACTCAAACCAATATATTTGCTGCGGCTGAAGGGGGAGCCCCGGTTTCCAATATGATTTCAGCTTACAATGGGATCCGTTGGGGAAGCGGAATGGTCCGGCAGTTTCAATACGAACGCACCCAGAGCCGTATCGGAGGATCCATATGGGAATATCCTTTCCGTTATATAGAAAATTCTCCCATATTCTGGGTGGATAAAATTCAAACTCCCATCATGTTCATGCACAATGATGAAGACGGAGCCGTTCCCTGGTATCAGGGGATAGAATTCATTATGGCACTGAGGAGGCTTGAAAAGGAAGCCTATATGTTCAATTATAATGGAGAACCTCACGGTCTCCGCAAAAGAGTCAATCAAAAGGACTGGACGATCCGCATGCAGCAGTTTTTCGATCACTACCTTAAGGATGCTCCCATGCCTGACTGGATGAAAAACGGGATAAAAGCCTGGGAAAAGGGGAAAGATTGATCCATAAAAAATACAAGATGGTGGTTGAGCAGTTAAAAAGATAGTGATTGAGTCAGGAAAGTTCCTTGGCAGCAGATATTTATAAAAAACTCGCCCTCCATCTGGATGAACTTCCTGGAGGATATCCTGAAACTGAAAGTGGGGTGGAGATTCGTATTCTGCGGAGGCTGTTCACTCCAGAGGAAGCTCGGCTGACCCTCAAGCTTACTTTAATTCCGGAAGAAGTGGATGTGATCGCCCAGCGCACAGAACTCCCCAAAGACCAGGTTTCCCGTGAGCTTGAAAGCATGGCCAAAAAAGGTCTTATTTACCGTTTGAAACGAAAAGGCCGGCCTGCTCGTTTTATGGCTGTTCAGTTTGTCATTGGTATATGGGAGCTTCATGTTAATGATCTGGATCCAGAACTTATTAAGGATTTTAACGAATATGTTCCCGTACTGCTTAATTTTGACGAATGGAAAAAAGCTCCCCAACTCCGTACTATCCCTGTGGAAAAAAGCATAGATCATGATTTAAAGGTCCTTCCCTATGAAGATGCGTTCGAACTCATTGATAAAAACTCAAAATTTCTGGAAGCTCCCTGTATCTGCAGGAAAGAGCGCCGCATCATGGGCGAGGGCTGTGATAAGCCGGAGGGGAATTGCCTTGTCATGGGAGTTGGAGTTGATATATACAGAAATGCAGGTATTGGAAAAGAGATTGACAAAAACAAAGCATTGGAGCTCATAAGGAAAGTTGATGAGGTCGGACTTGTGCTTCAGGCCAGCTTTTCAAAAAAAATCGCTAATATCTGTTGCTGCTGTGGATGTTGCTGTCAGGTACTGAGAAACTTGAAGAGACATCCATCCCCTGCAGATCTAGTGGCATCGCCTTTTTTTGCTCAGCTGGATCAAGACTTATGCACGGGATGTGGAGTTTGCGTGGAAAGATGTCAGATGGATGCGCTCACCTTAGATCATGATAAAGTGATATTTGACGAAAAGTCTTGTATTGGATGCGGCCTCTGTATTTCTACATGTCCCAGTAATGCGTTGACTCTTAAAAGAAAACCAGGCCCTGAAAAGCCCAAAGTTCCTGAAAAGCTAACCAGCGCCGCGGTTAAAAGACTTCGGGTCAGAGGAAAACTCGGTCTCGGAAGAGTTAGCTCGCTCCTTTTACGTTCTAAGAAAGACCGGTTCTTATCCAAGAAGCTTAATCATTGAGCAAAAAATATGCCACTTTGTTAAGATTGATTTAAGTTATTGATTAAAAATGGGTTATATTGGGTGAAGAGGATTTAGGTGAAAGATGGAGTTTACACTTTGCCGCAGTCAGGCTTTACTCAGTGTTGAACAAAAAGTAATCGTAAAGAGTTCTGGCGATTTGGGCGATGACCTTTTCGCTTTGTTCATTGTCCACTTGGGCTTCTTTTATGAATATGACAGTAATGAGATTTCCAGCATCACCGGGGAGTTCTATGATTCCCACATCATTGGTTGATCCTCCTATGGTTCCTGTTTTGTGGCAGACGGTAGTGCCGGAAGGAAGAATTCCTTTAAGCCGCGCATCTCCTGTCTGGCAGCGCTTCATAATGTCACGCAGATACTCTGAAATTTCTTGAGAGAGGATTTCCTTATTCCAGATTTTTTCCAAAAGTTTTGCCATAGCCAAAGGAGTTGATGTATCACGGTTGTCTTTACTGAAAGATTCAGCCGCTTGTTCCCGCTGTTCCTTTGATAACTGCCTGAGTTCTTTAACAACATCATCATCTGAATAAGGTTCTTCCTCATTAACAGATGTGATTCCTAGGAAATTGGCAATAGCTACATAGGTTGGGCGGCTGATATCCATATCCATGATCCCTATCTCCCTCATTTTTTGGGTGACAGATTTAGATCCCCCTACATATTTCAAGCAAATATCTGTGGCGCTGTTGTCACTGATAAGCAGCATCAGTTCCAGAAGATTTTGGACAGACAAAATAACTCCTGGATCATCCAGAAGGCGGGAGAGGGTCCCGCTTCCGGGATGAAGGTCGCTTTTTTTAATCTCAATCATGTCCGATAGCTGGATTTCTCCTTTTTCAACCAGAGATAAAAGCTTAACCGCAATGGGTATTTTGAATGTACTTGCCATGGGATAACGGATATCTTTGTTGTGATAAAAAGATCGGCCTGATTCAAGATGAACAGCGCCCACTCCGACAGATCCTCCTGTTTTTTTCTCGAATCGGGCGATTTCAGCTCTCAGCCTGTCACTGGATAGGCTTTCTTTGACAGCTGCATTTTGTGAGGTTGGTGTAATGAATTTTTTGGATCCATTTTTTGTTGAGATCAGACTGTATTCTGGATGATATGCAAAAGCAAGTAAACTGAAAGAGAGAATTAATATTAAAGACCGACAAAGTGTTTTCATGCTCTTATTCTCCTTTTGAACTTTTTTTGAATTTGTTCAATCTATTTTAGAACAGTGAAGATAAAACCGCAATTTAAAATAAGTTTGTTGTCTCAAGGACGAGTCAATGGTATTATTTCTTTTCTAGAGGAGGAAAGTGATGTGCGGTAAAAAATTATGGGTTTTATTCCTGTTCATATCAATTTGTGTTGTTGGCCTTGCAGATGAGGAAAAAGATCAAACGCTCCAACTCCGCATAGGAAATCCATCTTATAAAGAGAAATCACTGGTCATAGAGCCAGGAAAGATATACTCGGCAAAAAAAGGAAAGTCGGTGTCTTTTGAAGAGATGATTCAGGAAATGAAAGAGGCCCGGTTTGTTTATGTGGGGGAGACTCACAACAGTTTGCCCATGCATGAGATCCAATTTCAAATTACTGAAGCCCTCTACAAGCAGGATCCTAAACTTTGTATTGGATTGGAGATGTTTGATATTCACTGGCAGGAAGAACTTAATAAATGGAGTATAGGTCTTTTGACTCAGGATGAGTTTATTGATCAGGCAAAATGGTATGAAAACTGGAATTTTAACTTCAATTACTACCGGAAGATATTTGAACTGGCGAAAAAATATAAAATCCCTATGTATGCCCTTAATGCACCCAGAGAGATCATCCATAAAATAAGAATGATGGGGTGGTCGACATTAAGCAATGAGGAGAAAGAGATCGTCCCGGAGCCCGGACTTTCGAACAAAGACCATAGAGCCCTAATGAAAACAGTATTTAGTAGAGTGGATATGCCTGAGGCCATGAAAGGGCGAGAACAGATGATGTTCAAAGGACTTTACAGGGCTCAGTCAGCCTGGGATGAAGTTATGGCTAAGAATACTCTAAAAGCCGCTGAAGTGGAGGACAGCCGAGTCATGATATTGGCTGGTTCAGGACATCTTTTGTACAATCTTGGGATAAACCGCCGGGTTTATGAAAGGCGGTCTTTGCCTTATAAAAGTGTTATCTGTGTGAATGTCCCTAAAGGAGAAAAAAGCATTGAAGTCTCCAGAAGCTTGGCCGATTTTGTTTATGGGCTTACCGATGAAGAAAGGCCAGTTTATCCATCCTCTGGGATAGCGCTTAAAAAGGTAGAGGGACTGGATAATTTAGTGATTGAGCGAGATCCTATCTCAGGCGCAGCAAAAGGACAAAATTTTAAAAAGGGGGATATCATACTCTCTGTTGATGGAAAAAGGTACACTTCCATTAACGATCTTAGAAAATATCTTTCTCAATTCCATTGGGGTGACGAGGTTTGTTTCAAGTTGCTTCGAGAAGCAAATGAAATTGAAATTAAACTCATATTTAAAGATTCTGATGCTCATTGACTTAAGATAGGGCTTTGTGATTCCTTGAATTTATGTGGGTAAATCTATAGAATAAACGGATAAAATAGAAACTGCGGAAAATCCAATGGAAAAACAGAAAGATTATTATCAGATTGAAAAAGCCATCCAGAAATATAAAAAAGAAATTGACCGACTTGAAGAAGAGGAAGATGTCGATAAGGAGAGAATCGCTCATCTTAGAGAGGACATAGAAAAGGAATGGGAGAAGATAAAACCTAAGCTTATTCCTATTCATTTTGTACAGATTGCCAGACATCCGGATAGGCCCTACACTCTGGATTACGTGAATGCTCTTACTGATGATTTTTTAGAATTTCATGGAGATAGGCGTTCAGGAGATGATCCGGCTGTAGTGGCTGGATTTGGATTTTACAGGGGGAGAACAACCGCCATTATCGGTCATCAAAAAGGACGAAAGACCAGAGAAAGAATC
>DASRVI010000239.1:0-2688 GCA_035655135.1 Acidobacteriota bacterium
AGATAAAGCTGTAAGGATCCACTTTCATATGCAGAAAGCGGCCAATCACATCAAAAACATTATTGGCATGGACTGTTGTGAAAACTAAATGGCCAGTCAGTGCGGACTGGATGGCTATTTGTGCGGTTTCAGGGTCGCGGATTTCACCCACCATGATTTTATCCGGATCATGTCTTAATATAGAACGAAGTCCCCGAGCAAAAGTCAAACCCTTTTTTTCATTAACCGGGATCTGAGTGATTCCATCTATTTGATATTCCACAGGATCTTCAATGGTCACTATTTTGTCTTCAGGCGATTTTATTTCTGTCAAAGCCGCATAAAGAGTCGTGGTTTTACCGCTTCCAGTGGGACCTGTGACCAACAGCATCCCATAAGGGTTTGTGATATACCGTCTCAAAGTACTGATAACCGCATCTGAAAATCCCAGCATATCCAGCCTTAATTCAGAAATGGCCTCAGTTATCATCTCTTTGTCAAGGATTCGTATGACAGCATCTTCTCCGTAGATACTGGGCATAATAGACACCCGAAAATCAACACTCTTGTCCTTTACTTTTAGTCTGAATTTTCCATCCTGAGGAACCCGTCGTTCGGCTATATCTAAATCTGACATCACTTTAATACGAGATATAATAGGTGATTGGAATCTCTTATCAATACGTTCTACAGCCTCGCTGAGAACTCCATCAATCCGGTACTTGATGATTAAATCATCTTCTTTTGATTCAATATGAACATCACTGGCCCTTCTTTGAACTGCGGTGAAAATGATTGAATTCACCAGTTTTATGATAGAACCATCCTGGTCTGCCAGTTTTTCTGCCGAGATAGTGTCTTCATCTGCCTGTTCATCTTTATCGATTATCTGAACCACATAATCTTCTGTGGCATCTTTAAGAACCTGTAAAGCAGCCTCGCTTTTACGCAGGGCTTCAAGTATCCCTCTCTCTGAGGCAACATATCCTTTAACCTTTTTTCCCAGAAATGACTCAATAGAATCTATAATGGATATATCTGATGGATCACTCACAGCAATTTTAACAATATTTCCAGTTTCCTCTAAAGGAATAAATTTAGATCTATACAGAAAATCTACAGGAAAAGACTGAACTAAATTCCTATTGAAAGTAACATCAGAAAGATCAATATAAGGAACCTTGTATTTTTCAGCTAGTTTCTTTGCTTTTTTCTCCTCTTCTCTGAGTAATTGTTTGTTCTTTTTTTGTTCGTTTTTTTTCATTATCCAGTAACTCTAATAATATTAAAAATCGGCAAATAAACTGATAGCAGCATACCTGCCACAACTAAACCCATCAATACTATTATAATAGGTTCAATTAAAGAAACAAATCTATCTATCTTGTCTTGCACTTTCTGATTATAGACATCAGCTATATCAAACAGCATACCCTCTAAATTGGCAGAAGTTTCGCCCACCCTTATCATATCTAAAGCTAAGGAAGAAAAGCATTCTGTTTTTTCAAGAGCAGTGGAAACATTTTCCCCATTTTTTATGTGGTCTTGAAGATGTCTCATCTGGTGTAGAATAAACCTATTGGGAACTGACTGCCGAGCAATATCAACAGAGGACAATAAAGAAATTCCTCCGCTCAAGAGCAATCCTAAAGTGCGGCAGAAAAGAGATATTGAAGATTCCCTCATGATAATTCCCCCATAAGGTGATTTCAGTTTTAATTTATCAATCCATATAAGAGGTCTTTCCTTTTTCTTCATCTGAAAATAGCCAATAATCATCAGTAAAACTAAAACTAAAATCAGGGGAAAAAATCTTTTCATAGTCATTGAAACAGACAGTAACGCTTGAGTGATAAATGGAAGCTCAGCCCCAAAACCGGAATAAAAATCAGAAAATCGTGGTATTATAAAATTTATAAGCACCAAAATAAGGACAAAAGAAAAAATGATCAGCAAAGTAGGATACATCAGAGCTGTTTTGATCCTCTCCCTTGCTCGGGAAATGACCTTGTTGTAATCAATATAACGACCAATGGTTTCAGGTAAATTCCCTCCTTTCTCTCCTGCCATAATCGAAGCAATATAAACTGTGGAAAAGATATGACTGTGTTCTGAGAATGCTTCTGAAAGAGAACTCCCGTTCCTCACTTTATCTTTAACCGTCATGAGAATTTCTTTCAACCTGATGTCTTTAATTCGACCGATGATGATTTCAATACACTTTAAAACAGGGTAGCCTGCCCTGAGAAGGGCTACCAACTCTTGGTTAAACATAATAAAGTCTCTGGCTTTAATTTTTCTTTCATGGGGAAACAAAGTAATCCTTATTTTCTTCCAGTCTCGTTTTATAGAGAGGATACAGAAGCCCTTTTCCCTGAAATAATTTCGGCAGGCTTCAGATGTGGGAGCAAGAAAGCTTTTTGAAAGGACTTCCCCGCTTTCAGTGGCTAATTTGCAGCTATAATAAGGCATCTAAAGTCATCAAACCTGTTGACAATTATTATCATATTAAATAATCTCCTGATTATTGTCAATTGAAGGAAACCTTTGAGTAAAGCTTATAATTTAACAGCAACATACTTTGAATAATCTTTAAAATAAAGACTTTGTCCTTTTTTGACATATTGACAAAAACCGCACAAATCTTTATTTTTAAAACTATGAAGAAACAGTTTTTACTGAATATTATCCTTTTTTTTCTTTTATCCT
>DASRVI010000240.1:0-2766 GCA_035655135.1 Acidobacteriota bacterium
TTTGGGGTGTCCGTCTTCGAGATTAAACTTTTCGAAGGGATATAAGGGAGTCAAACCGTCAAATTGGATGTTTCTTCGGGCTCCAATGATTTCTTCAGGGTGTTTGAAATTGATGGCTTCAATTTTTATCAGAGCAAAATACTTTTCCCCATTTTTTGGGGGTCGAACCACTCCAGAGATGGTGTCTCCGGTTCTGAGTTTGAATTTTCTGATCTGTGAAGGCGAAACATAAATGTCGTCCTGACTTGGAAGATAGCTGAATTCCGGGGCTCTTAGAAATCCAAATCCATCATTAAGACATTCAAGAACTCCTTCTGAAAACAGCAATCCTTTTTTCTTAGCTTGGGCTTCCAGGATTTTGAAGATCAGGGTCTGTTTTTTAAACTTCTTGATCTCATCATCAGAAATACCTAGATCAGCAGCTAAGGAAGTGAGTTTTTCTTTTTTAAATTTTTCAAGTTCTGCAATGCTGTACTCTTTCATTTTATTTACCTCACAAATATTAATAAATATTTGAATTACGAAATAGCTCTAAAGGATATTTTAATCAATGAGTTACAGATGAATCCTGTGATTCTTTATCTTTGTTTTCATTGATATCAGACCTTATTGAGACCTTTTCTTTGCTGCCTTTATCAAAAGAAACTTCTTTAGTTAATGCAATTTTTAAAACTTCATCCATGGTCTCAACAAAATGAATTTTTATAGATTTTTTTATTTTTTTGGGTATATCTTTTAAATCACACATATTGTCCAAAGGAAGAACCGCTTCTTTTATTCCTTCCCTATGGGCAGCGAGAAGCTTTTCCTTAATACCTCCCACTGGAAGAACTTTTCCTTTTAGAGTAAGCTCTCCGCTCATGGCGACTTTTTTATCAACAGGAATATCGGTCAAAAGTGAAATAATAGAGGTGGCTAAGGTGATTCCAGCAGAGGGACCTTCTTTTGGAGTGGCCGCTTCAGGAACATGTATGTGAATATCAAACTTCTTATGAAGGTCTTTGGCTATGTTTAATTCATACATCTTTCCTTTGACATAGCTAAAAGCAGCTTGGGCTGATTCTTGCATGATTTCCCCTAATTGACCCGTGTAAGTGAAGTTTCCTTTTCCGTGAACCTTAGTGACTTCAAAGGTTAAAAGCTCTCCTCCGAATTCTGTCCATGCCATTCCAATGGCAACTCCTATTTCATTCTTTTTATCGATTCCGGTTCGTCGGTACCGAGGAATTCCCAGGTATTTTTCAAGTTTTTTAGGAGGGATGTATTCTTTATAGTCTTTTCCTTTAGTCACTACTTTTTTGACCACTTTTCGGCAGATGGAAGTCAGTTCACGTTCAAGATTTCTGACTCCAGCTTCTCTGGTATAGTCATTAATGAGCTTTTTTAATGTTGTATCAGATATCTTGATATTTGATTTCTTGAGGCCGTGAGCTTTAAGCTGCTTGGGAAGTAAAAATTTCTTTCCTATCTGCAGCTTTTCTTCTTCTGTATAACCTGGTATCCGTATGATTTCCATTCGGTCGATCAAAGGATTGGGAACAGTTTTGAGCATATTAGCGGTCACAACAAACATCACTTGAGAAAGATCAAATTCAGTGTCAATGTAATGGTCCAAAAAAGTGTTGTTTTGTTCAGGATCAAGGACTTCCATAAGGGCAGATGAGGGGTCTCCCCTAAAATCAACGCTCATCTTATCCACTTCATCAAGCAGAAAAACAGGATTCTTGGTTCCTGCTTTTTTTATCATTTGAATCATTCTTCCAGGATAGGCTCCGATATAAGTCCTTCGGTGACCTCTTATTTCAGCTTCATCCCTGACTCCTCCCAAAGACAATCTGACAAATTTTCGTCCGGTAGCCCGAGCAATAGATTGACCCAGAGAGCTCTTCCCAACTCCAGGAGGGCCGACCAGTCCGAGAATGACTCCTTTGGGATTTTTCACAAGCTGCCGAAGGGATAAATATTCCAGAATTCTTTCTTTGATTTTTTCTAAGCCGTAGTGATCTTCGTTGAGTATTTTTTCTGCCTTTTTAATATCTCTCTTTTCTCTGGATTTCTTGTTCCATGGAAGAGAGATAATCCAGTCAAGGTAATTACGGCTGACCGTGGCTTCAGCAGACATGGGGGGCATTACTTCCAGCCGTTCAATTTCCTGGAGAGCTTTTTCTTCAGCTGCTTGGGGCATTTTAGCTTTTTCTACTTTTTTCCTTAATTCTTCAATTTCGTTTTGTTTTCTATCTTTTTTTTGGCTCATGCTGGTGGTGAATATTTTTTGTCCTTTGTCTGGAAAAGGTTTCTTTTTTTTGCTGGAAGATTTTCCGTCTTTTCTTAATTGTGAATGTATTTTAAGTATCTCACTTTCAATAACAAAGTTCAAACGCCTTATTCTTTCCAACGGATTAATGGTTTCTAATAGGTTTTGTTTCTCGTCCACATTTATATGCAGATGAGAAGATATAATGTCTGATATTCTTTCGGGAGTGTTTTCCCTTAACGCCGGTATTATGGAGTCAAAATTTGTATGTTTGGTTAATTTTAAATAGTCTTCAAACAGACTGAGAACTCTTTTTAACGACTCATTGAGGGAGTTCTCATCATTTATTTTTGTTTGTTTGATCTCCTTTGCCAGAACCTCATAATAAGGGTAAGATTTAATGTATTCAATAATCCGGGACCTCTCTTTTCCTTCCACAATCACTTTTAGATTTTTATCATCAATCTTAACAACCCGGATTATTTTAGCTATAACCCCAAAAGAAAATATGT
>DASRVI010000241.1:0-6760 GCA_035655135.1 Acidobacteriota bacterium
TATCAAGTTTTGATCCTATCCGAAGAGAAACAGCCCGATTGGCCATTGAGAAACTTATTGTTGACGGACGGATCCATCCCGCCAGAGTTGAAGATGTAGTGGAGAAAGTAAAAGAAGAATTAGACGAGAAGATCAAACAAGAAGGAGAGTCAGTAGCTTTGGAATGCAGGATTCAAGATTTACATCCTGAACTCATAAAAATATTGGGCAAATTGAAATACAGAACCAGTTTTGGACAGAATGTGCTTCAGCATTCCAAAGAAGTGGCTTATCTTGCGGCTCTCATGGCTAAAGAATTGGGAGCAAATGAAAAAGTTGCTTTAAGAGCTGGATTACTGCACGATATTGGAAAAGCTGTGGACAGAGAAGTAGAGGGCACACACACAGAGCTCAGTGTATCTTTGACAAAAAAATACGGAGAAACAAAGGCAGTGATAGATGCCATTGAATCTCACCACAGGGATGTGGAATTTCCTTCTGTAGAAGCTGTTTTAGTCCAAGCCGCGGATACTCTCTCGGCTGCCCGGCCCGGAGCGAGAAGGGAACTTTTAGAGACATATATAAAGAGGCTGGAAAAGCTCGAAGAGATAGCCAATTCTTTTAAAGGAGTGGCAAAGGCCTTTGCTCTCCAGGCTGGTCGTGAAATCAGGATTATCGTAGAGAGTCAAAAGATTACTGATGACCAAGCCTCTTCAGTGGCTAAAGATATTGCAAAAAAGATAAAAGGAGAGCTGGATTATCCTGGCCAAATAAAAGTTACAGTTATTCGTGAAATGAGAGCTGTTGAATATGCAAGATAAGTTAAGTGTGCTGTTTTTGGGTGATGTCATTGGGAGGCCGGGAAGAAAAAGCTTGAAAAATTCTCTTCCTCAATTAAAGAAGAAATATAAACCATCCCTCATTGCAGCCAATGGAGAGAATTCTGCTGGAGGGATTGGTATTACGGAGAAAGTAGGAAAAGAACTTTTCACTAGTGTTGATGTTCTTACTTCAGGTAATCATGTTTGGGATAAAAGAGAAGCGTTGAATTATTTAGATATAGAACCAAGGCTTATCAGACCTGCCAATTACCCTCCTCCTTGTCCTGGAAGAGGAGCTTGTATTGTTAGAGACGCTGAGGAGAGAAAAGTGGCCTTTTTAAACCTTCAGGGAAGAGTGTTTATGGAACCTATAGACTGTCCTTTTAGAATAGCTGACCAGGAAATCGATGCCATAAGAAAAAAGGCTCATGTCATTATCGTTGATTTTCATGCCGAGGCGACCTCTGAAAAGCAAGCATTAGGATGGTATCTTGATGGAAAAGTATCAGCGGTATGCGGAACTCACACGCATGTTCCTACTGCAGATGAAAGGATACTTCCTCAGGGAACAGCCTACATTACAGATATCGGGATGGTGGGAGGATATTATTCTGTCATAGGCATTAAAAAGGAACAGGCTGTGGACAGATTTTTGACGTCAAGACCGCAGAGATTTGGGCCTTCCAAGGAAGGATTCATCTTAAATGCTGTTTACCTAGAGATAGATTATCATACAGGCAAAGCACTGTACATAGAAAGAATAAAAATGGTTGGGGAAGGTGAAAAGTAACAGCACACTAGAGAAAAAGAAGGTTTATTCCGTTACAGATATCACCAATATCATTAAGAATGAGCTTGAAACTAAATTTCCACTGGTATGGGTAGAGGGAGAGGTTTCTAATTTTAAACGGGCCTATTCCCAGCATCTTTATTTTGATTTGAAAGATGATTCCAGTCAATTGCATGCTGTTATGTGGCGGTCCAAAGCTTCAAAGATACCTTTCAAGATGGAAGACGGAATTCAGATTGTTTGTAAAGGATTTATCAGTGTTTACCCTCAGAGAGGTCAGTATCAGATTCAAGTGGAAGAAGTTGAGCCTAAAGGCAAAGGCGCACTTCAGCTTGCTTTTGAGCAGTTGAAAAGAAAGCTCGAAAAAGAAGGACTCTTTAATCCTGAAAAGAAAAAGCCAGTTCCCTTAATCCCTAAAAAAGTAGGGATTGTTACTTCTCCTAGAGGAGCCGCCATTATTGATATCTTGCAGACTATAGAGAGGCGGTTTGCAAAGCTTCATATCGTCATATACCCCGTAAGGGTTCAGGGAGAAGGAGCTTCAGAAGAAATAGTCGAAGCGTTGGGTTATTTGGGGTCTCTTCCTGATATTGATGTCATTATTGTGGGAAGAGGAGGAGGTTCAATAGAGGATTTGTGGGCGTTTAATGAAGAAAAAGTCGCCAGAGCCATATTTCAATGTCCTATTCCCGTTATTTCAGCTGTAGGCCATGAGATAGATTTCACTATAGCGGACTTTGTGGCGGATAAGCGTGCATCCACGCCCTCAGCTGCTGCAGAGATACTTATAGAAAAAGAGGAAGCTTTCCTCGAGCGCATTGAGAGCTTTGGTAGAAGAATGGAGCATCAGATGAAATACATGACTCAGGAAAGGAAAAGCCGGGTTATGGATCTCATAAGACACCATGCTTTCCAGAGATTCAAGGAGCATTTATATCAACTGTCACAGAGTGTAGATGACCTGGATATCAGAGCCGTTAATTTCATGAGAGCTGAGCAGAATAAAATGGCAGAATATAGGTCAAATGTGAGGCTAATACAAGAAAGAATGGCTTCTCTTATTAAGGAAAAAATGAGTCACTTCCAGAGCCGATGGGAGATGTTAGCTTCTCAATTACACAGCTTAAGCCCCTTGAATATATTGAAAAAAGGTTATTCGTTGTGTTGGGAAGAGGGAAGAGATTCTCTTATCAGAACCATTGATCAGGTTAAAAAGGGAAAGAGGATCACAGTTTCTTTTTTCAAAGGAGAGTTCAACTGTCAAGTGAATTCAGTAGATAAAGAAAAATTGATTGAAGACAGGTATAAGAAAAAATGACTCCATCGGGTTATAGAAACTAAAAAGGAGAGAATATAATGAAAGACCTTAATTTTGAAAAAGCATTGAAGGATTTAGAGACCACGGTAGAGAAGTTAGAGCAAGGGAATCTTTCTTTAGATGAGTCATTGGAACTTTTTGAAAAAGGAGTTAAGCTGGCTAAGTTTTTAAGAAAAGAGCTTGAAAAAGCAGAGAAAAAAGTTGAAATTCTTCTTAAAGATGAGGAAGGAAAAGTGTCTGCAGAGTCATTTGACGTCGAAGAAAATGATGAAGAAGAAGATCCTGATAATGGTGGGAATGAATCCCTCCCTTTTAAGAAATGAAAACAGAAGAAAAGATTAAAGCCAAGAAACATCTGGTAGAAAGAGAACTGAAGAGAATACTGGGTAAGGATAAGGGGGAATTAGTCCGCTCTATGAAATACGCTGTTTTTTCTGGAGGAAAAAGATTTAGGCCCATCTTGGTTCTCGCCACAGGTGAATGCTTTGGATGTGAATGTGAGAAGACCCTCCCTTTTGCTTGTGCTATCGAGTTTATTCATAATTACTCGCTTATTCATGACGATCTTCCGGCTATGGACAATGATGATTTTAGACGGGGGAAACCGTCCTGTCACAAAGCATTTGGGGAAGATGTAGCCATTCTTGCCGGAGATGCGCTTCTGACCTTGGCTTTTGAAGTCCTCTCAGGATCTTCGGTAGGAAGAGGAAGAATTGAAACTAAATGTGAGGTTATTAAAGAAATAAGCCGGTCAGCTGGGATTTCAGGGATGATAGGGGGTCAATATCTGGATGTTAAATTATCAACAGAAGACTTTAAATGGGATGATTATCATACGCTGGCACTGAAAAAGACAGGACGTCTTATTTCAGCTTCGGTGAGGACAGGTGCCTTGCTTGGACAGGCTTCTTCTGATGAGATCAAAGCTGTATCAGAATATGCTGAGAATTTAGGATTTGCATTTCAAATCAGAGATGATATCCTAGATTCACATGAGGATATCCAGGATGGAAAACTGATCAATCCCAATGAAGTCTTTTTTCATGGCCGTGAAGGAGCAAAAAGAGAACTTTTTAAATATGTGAACTCAGCAATAAAGTCGCTTGATAGAAATTCCATAAAATCTGATGAACTGAGATATTTGGCTTTAAAGCTTTTGGAGGTCAATAAGAATAATGGGAAATAGAAGTATCCTTGATCGAATAAACAGCCCTCGGGACTTAAAAGGGCTTTCTATAAAAGAGCTTTATATTCTTGCTGGAGAAATAAGAAGTTTAATAATCAGGGTAGTATCAAAAAATGGAGGACACCTTTCCCCGAACTTAGGAGTGGTAGAGCTGACGCTGGCTCTTGATTATGTTTTTGATTCACCTAAGGATAAAATAATATGGGATGTGGGTCATCAATGCTACACTCATAAAATACTCACAGGAAGAAAAGAAAGTTTTCACAAGCTCAGAAAAATGGACGGCATTTCAGGATTCCCTGCTAGAGAAGAAAGTGAACATGATGTTTTTAATACAGGGCATGCCTCCACAGCTCTCTCAGCAGCGATGGGTATGGCTGTGGCAAGAGATAGAAAAAAGCAGAACCATAACATAATAGCCGTGGTTGGGGATGGAGGATTAACCGGAGGTGTGGCATGGGAAGCCCTCAACCAGATAGGCCATCATAGAGAGAAGATGGTGATTGTCCTAAACTATAATGAGATGTCTATCTCTCCAAATGTGGGAGCCTTGTCTAAATATTTGACTTATCTTGTTTCTGGCCAGCACTACTTGAGGCTCAAAGATCATGCAAAGACTTTTCTTAAAGCTATTCCTGCTATAGGATGGCCTTTGATTAAAGCAGGAAGAGCTTTTGAGGAAGCCATAAAAAAGACTTTTTTTCCAGGCTTGGTGTTTGAGGAACTGGGGATTCGCTATATAGGAGCCGTGGAAGGGCACAGTCTGAGGTCCCTGATCGAGGCCTTTGAAGAAGCCAAACACTTTGACGGTCCTGTGATTGTGTTGTGCGCCACTCAAAAAGGAAAGGGATATCTTCCCGCTCAAAACGATCCTTCTAAATTTCACAGTGCTCATCCATTTGACATAAAAACAGGTCAAATGAATAACAAAAATTCACGACCTACCTTTTCATCTGTTTTTGGAAGCACTATGGAAAAATTAGCGGAAAAAGATCAAAGAATAGTGGCTGTTACCGCGGCCATGCCCGAAGGAACTGGACTTAAAGACTTTGCCCGAAAATTTCCTGAACAATTTTTTGATGTGGGTATCGCTGAACAGCATGCTGTTGATTTTTCTTCAGCACTGGCATTAAGTGGATTTAAACCTGTGGTTGCCATTTATTCAACATTTCTTCAAAGGGCTTATGACCAGCTTTATCATGATGTCAGTTTAATGGATATTCCTTTAGTCTTTGCTTTGGACCGGGCTGGGATTGTTCCTGATGACGGACCCACCCATCAGGGAGTCAATGACATTGTCTATCTCAGGCATCTTCCGAATATGATTGTTATGGCTCCTAAGGATGAAAATGAGCTTCAGCATATGCTGGGTTCTGCTTTTTCTTATGGTCATCCTGTGGCGATTCGATTCCCAAAAGGGAAAGCATTCGGAGTTCCCATGGATAAGGATTTCAAAGAGATCCCTTTAGGCCAAGGAGAACTGATAAAACAAGGAAAAGATCTACTTATTGCTTATGGTCATATGGTCTATCCCTGCCTGGAAGCAGCTGATAAACTTGAAAAAGCAGGGATAAGCCTTGCTGTGATGAATGCACGGTTTGCTAATCCCTTGGATAAAAAAATAATCCTCGATTTTGCTAAAAAAGGAAGCACCATCATCACAGCTGAAGAAGGCATTGCTGCCGGAGGATTTGGAAGTGCGGTCAGAGAGTTTTTAGACAGTCAGCATATTTTTGATATTAATTTCAAAAGAATTGCTATACCCAACAAGATATGTCCTGTAGGAAAAGTAGAGCAGATAAGAAGACTGTTTGGATTGGATCCGGAAGGGATTATTGATCAAATAAAGAGTTTATATGGGGCTGAAAATATAGGATATTATAATAAGTCTTGATAATTCTTATCCAATAAAATGTCTACAGTTATTATGAATACCCCAAAAAGCAAAACCAAGGAAAGAGCTGACAAGCTTCTTGTTGACCAGGGACTTGCCAAAAACCGAAATAAAGCAAAGGCATTGATCATGGCCGGACTGGTAAGAGCTTCGGGGAAAAAGGTGCAAAAAGCTGGTGATTATATAGACAGAAACACAGAGCTCTCTATAAAAAAAACGATTCCTTATGTAGGGCGGGGAGGTCTTAAGCTAGAGAAAGCTCTGGATAAATTTGAGTTGGACATAAAGGGATGGACAGCTTTGGATCTAGGGGCTTCCATAGGGGGATTTACAGATTGTCTGCTTCAGAAGGGAGCTGAGAGGATATATGCTGTTGATGTTGACACGAGACAGATAGACTGGAAATTGAGAAATGATCCGAGAGTCATCTTGATAAATAAAAACGCAAGGTATTTAGAAAAAGGAGATTTTGATAGGGAAATTCAGCTTGTGACCATGGATTTGTCTTTTATCTCAATTTTAAAGGTCCTTCCAGCTGTCCAGGATTTGTTAACCAAAAGCAAGATTATTTTACTGGTCAAGCCTCAGTTTGAAGCAGGAAGAGGCCAGGTAGGAAAAAACGGAGTCGTAAAAGATTTTCATATCCATGAGAGAGTCTTGAACAGAATAGTGGAACAGGTCCTCAAACTGGGATTAAAAGTACAGGGCTTAATAGAAAGTCCCATAAAAGGTCAGAAAGGGAACAGGGAATTTTTTGTTTTATGCTCTGATA
>DASRVI010000242.1:0-2023 GCA_035655135.1 Acidobacteriota bacterium
AAGGGGCACAGAATCTTTATATTCTAATTGGTGTCGTGAAGGCTTATCTCAATCGTTGATATTAGTGGGACTTTACGGAGACAGCCTGAATTTCCAAGGTTCCTTTTCAGCCCAGGAATGGGTGGATTCCATTATTAAAGAACTTCTGTTTGACGCTCCCGGAAAACGTTGGGTTTCTCTTGATTCTTCAATGCCCCTTATTGCCGAGGCATCACCAAAAAGTTTTTTTGAAGCGGTAAATAACTCACTGTCAAGAAAGGATAAGCCTATAATGGAAATGTTCGTGGAAGAGGAATCCAGGCTTTTTCCAATGAGTCACCATACTGGATTGTTATGGGCACTTGAAGGTCTAGCATGGTCTCCTGAGTATTTATACCAGTCCTCTGTAATTCTATCCAAGCTATCCCTTTTGGATCCGGGAGGAAAATTAGCAAACAGACCAATAAATAGCCTCAAAGAGATTTTTAAATCCTGGCATTATCAAACGTTTGCTTCATTTGAAGAACGTATTGATATACTTGAGGGAATTTTGAAAAAAGAATATGAAATCGGCTGGACCCTCTTAATAAGTATGCTTCCAGACGTTCATAGTGTGGCCGAACCAACTCACAAAATGAGATGGAGGTTATTTGATGAAAGTTATGATACAAAATATATATATGAAGAAATTTGGGATACACATTCCAGGGTGCTTAATTTACTTATTAATTACTTTGATTTCTCTGAATCCAGACTTACAGAATTACTTGAGAGATCGGAATATTTAAGTACAATCGACAGAAGTACAGTTTTGTCTTTCATTAAATCTAATCTTTCAAAAGTCAACCAAAAAGACTATTCTGCCTGGCACTCTTTACGTAACATTCTTTCAAACCATAGATCTCACCCTGATGCCAAATGGGCATTATCCGAGAAGGAACTGAAAAATTATGAAAAACTCTATGAACTATTAAAGCCTTCTGATCCTATTGAAAGGGTGCTATGGATGTTTAATGAACACTGGCCTAGGTTTCCGGAAGGAATAGAGAAGAAAGATATACCAATAAGAGAGCAGGAAAAACTAGTTGTAGAAAGGCGGATTAAAGGATTGCAGGGTATTTATAAAGAATTTGGATTTGAGAAATTGAAATCTCTCGTTGGGTTGGTTAAAGAACCCTGGATTTATGGAGTTGCCCTGGCTCAAATAGTTAATAAAGAGGAAGAAGTAATTTCGCTATGTGATTTTTTTAAAGAAAAGGATCATAGTCACCAGTTTGTTCAAGGGTTTATTTTTAAAAAATCATTGACTGAAGGGCTTGAATGGATTTATAATATTTATTCTAAACTGAAAGACCGCGGATTTGAGGATAATGAGTTAGCCTCATTATTCATCTTTTTAGAGCAAACTACGGCTGTCTGGAATTTTTTAGAAAAATCAAGTGATTCAATAAAAAAAGAGTATTGGTCATCAATAACCCCGCACTTTTATAATCTTCCGGTTGAAGACAGACTTTTTGGTATTGAAAAGTTAATTGAAACTAACCGGTTCATTAGTGCATTTGATATATGTTATCACGATCCAGGTGAGATTCCTTCAGCCAAATTGATTGAAGTACTTGAAAAAACCGCCACTCGGAAATCTGATGAAAACATGTGTCTTGATAGTTATAGAGCTGAAAAAATAATTGAAAATTTAGAAGAAAGAGAAGATATAGACAGAGCTGATATGATAAAACTTGAATGGTTATATCTTCCATTTTTGGCTTCTTATGGTTCAATGTACAAGCCTCATTTACTACATGAGGAACTGGCCAATGACCCTGATTTTTTTATTGAGGTGTTGAAGTGGGTGTACAAATCTGAAAAAGAAGAGGAAACAACAGAAAAAATCTCAGACGAACAAATGCAAAATCGGGCAAGAAATGCATATGGCCTCCTTCGTTCCTGGAAAAGGATACCGGGAATGGATCAATCAAACAAAATTTATACAGATTATTTATGGACATGGATTAATAAAGTAAGAGCACTTGCCACTGAAACGGGC
>DASRVI010000243.1:0-3726 GCA_035655135.1 Acidobacteriota bacterium
GAATGAGAGCAGGAGGGAGAGGAGGAGGAAATAAAAAACGGCGGCGCAGGGGAAAAAAATAATATTACTCCCATCATAGAAAACTGACTTTTCATTATATCTTATGTTAAGACTAGAGTTAAATAAGATAGTATCTTTAGCTCTCTAATAGAAGCTAATACAAGAAGGGAAGGGCAAGGGATTCGTCACCCGTTCGATTCCCCATCCCCTGCCCTCCCCCCTCTGAATAGTTTTTGACATACTTCCCTTAAATAGTTGTTAAATGGTCATTGATTAATTAAAATGAAATGAACATACATCACAAAAAAGGAGCAAAAAAATGAAAATCATATGGAACTTCTTTCTTATAACAGCCTTTATTTTTGGTGCCGCCATCACATCCGGGGCTTCCACCTCCATAAAAAAAGTCCAGGAGTACCGGGAGAATCACGAACATCAAATCTTGAAAGAATTCATGGATCTTTTATCCATTCCCAATGTTTCTTCAGATGAAGTCAACATCCGAAAAAACGCCGAGTTTATCAAATCCATGATGGAAAAAAGGGGAATCAAAACCCAGATCATGGAAACCCAAGGGAATCCCATTGTTTATGGAGAACTGAACAATCCCCGAGCCACCCAAACCTACTTGTTTTATGTTCACTATGACGGACAGCCAGTGGACCCTGAAGAGTGGATTGATACCCATCCTTTTGAACCAGCTTTGAGACCGGGAAAATTGAAATCCGGAACACATGAACCCAAACCAATCCCTTTTCCCAAGCCAGGTGAAAAAATCAAAGAGGATTGGAGAATCTATGCCCGGGGCTCCAGTGATGACCGGGCTCCCATCATCGGACTTTTGACTGCTATAGATGCCCTCAATGAATCGGGCGTTCCTTTAAAAAACCTAAAATTCATCTTCGAAGGTGAAGAAGAAGCGGGCTCCACCAATCTCCATCCTTTTCTTAAAAAAAACAAAGATCTTTTGAAATGGGATGTGCTTTTTATGTGCGATGGCCCCGCCTACTATTCAGGCGATCCCACTTTGTTTTTCGGAGCCCGGGGGATCACCAGCATGGAAATCACTATCTACGGCCCTAACACAAGTGTTCACAGCGGGCACTACGGAAATTGGGCTCCCAATCCTGCAGTAAGACTGGCTCATCTCTTAGCTTCCATGCGAGATACCAACGGCCGAGTGAAAATCAAAGGATTTTATGACACGGTCGTCCCTCTCACAGAAACAGAACAAAAAGCCCTCCAATCCATCCCCTCCTATGAAAAAGAAATAAAGGAGAATTACGGCTTTTCCCAACCCGAACAAAACTGGGATAGTTTGCTGGAAGCCATCCAGTACCCAGCCATCAATGTCAACGGGATCCGGAGTGGATGGGTAGGAGACCAGGCCAGAACCATCATTCCTCCCTCTGCCACGGCCGCCATAGACATCCGTATGGTCAAAGGAAATGAGCCCAATGATATGAGACAAAAAGTCATAGACCATGTTAAAGAACAGGGATACCATGTAGTGTCCCAAACACCGGATCATAAAACCAGAATGACCCATGAAAAAATAGCCAGAGTCCTCAAGTCTGAGGAAGGCTACAAGGCTTATAAAACTCCCATGGATTCTCCTCTGGCTCAGGAAGTCATCCAGGCGGTCACCCAACACGGTGAACAGGCTCCTGTGCTGCTTCCCTCATTAGGGGGTTCTCTTCCTATCTATTTGTTCCATGAAACTCTGGGCGTGCCCTTCATCGGAGTCCCCATCGCCAATCATGACAACAACCAGCACCAGCCGGATGAAAACCTGCGCATAGGCAACTTATGGACCGGAATCGAAACCTATGCCGCCCTCATCTTAAAAGAAAAATAAATGTAAAATAAAAAGGCTCAGAGCAGTGGGTAACTGCCCTGAGCCCTGAATTGCACGCTTAGAATCCGCGCAGTCAGCGTTTGATTATATGAATACTTCCGCTAAAAGTCTTGAGCTCTATATCTGCCCCGCCTCCGTTGGCTCTTCCTCTCAGTTCTCTATTACTGATCTTTCCTGAAACCGTGATATCAAAGTCACTGTTGATGCTTCCGCTGAAAGTCTTTGACCTCAGATCAAATTTTGAGTCTCCGGGTATCCGCAGATAAATCCCGCCGCTGTGTGACTTCATGTAATAGCGTCCACTGCTGTTGATGTCTCCGATATACTCCACTTTTCCGCTTAAGGACTCAGCATTGACTTTCATGGCTCCTTTCACATCCATGAGTTCAACTTCACCGCTTACGGTTTCAGCTTGGATATCTCCATTTCTGATGTCTTGAAGGGTAATTTCTCCGGATACAGTCTTTAAATCCGCATCTCCATTCACATTCTTGACTTCTATATCTCCGCTTACAGAATCGCAGTCCACTCCATCCGATGCATTGGTGACGATCACGTCCCCGCTCACGGATTTTGCCCGTACAAAGCTGGCAGCATCCAGGATCTCGACATCTCCGCTTACCGTTTCTGCATGGAGATCTCCTCCGATTTTCTCAGCAGTCACATCACCGCTCACAGAATGAACATCAGCCTCAGCTTTTGCCGGAACAACCAGCCAGAAATCCACTGAGAAATTCTTGATTTTCCTATTCAAAAAATTGTCCTTGGGATATTCTGTCTTTATGGTGAGTACATTCCCCTGCTTGGAAACGTCAATTTTAACCAAGTCAAATCTCTCCTGAGCCATTTTTTCAGAAGATGCCTTGGTTGTTTTAACGGCTTTGATGGACACTTCAGCTTTATCCCAGGTCTTAACTTCGATGTCTCCGGAAATATTTCTGAGAATCACGGTACCGGTCTTAGATAGAGCCACTGTGTCTTCAAATTTCTGTTCATACTTCTGATCTGCTGATGAATACTGGGGAGCCATTCCAATGAATAAAAGAACTCCCATGATGACTAAAATGGAACTTATTTTTTTTATCATATCTTTCCTCCTTTTATATTTTAGTCTCTGATTCTCCTTTTTTAGGAGAATAATCTTTTACGTATAAAAGTTTATAAAGCAAATCTGCTTTCTCTTTATAAGCAGCCAGCAGAATATTCCGGGATTCAATATCCTGAGGATCGCTGAAAACCGCTTGTTGGCAGGCTGAGATGGACGAATCGATCAATTCCAGGTTGGCTTGAAAAACTTTGGCCACTTCCGGGTCCATTCCATTCTCCTGCGCCTCCGCAGCTTTCATCATGGATTCTATGGCCTTTTTGTAATGCTTTTCAGCCTGTTTCAGATTGGCGATCACCTCACCCTGGGTCCCGAAAGAGCTGACTCCTTTTTGATTTTGAAAATAAGTGATGCCGATGACCACCGCACCCACCACCACAAGAAGGGATAAAACGCCCACCGCATACTTGAGCTGGGGAGACCATCTCCAGACCCTTTTCCCGGATGTTTCATAGGAAGGGGTCTGCGCCTCCACTCCCTGTTTGATCCGGGTCCAAACATAAGGAGATGGAGAACCTGCTTCTAATTCTTGAGCTGTTCGGGCGATGCTTTTATAATCTTCCATGAATTTTTGGCATTCTTCGCATTCTTCCACATGCTTTTCCAGAGAAGAACGCTTAGAAGAATCCAGTTCTCCGTCAATGTAATCGCTGATTAATTTTTTGGCTTTTTTGCATCTCATTTTATTCACCTTTTATATAACCTGCTGAGCCAAAAGCCTTTTTCTGAGCTTGGCTCTGGCTTTAAAAAGCTGAGATTTGGA
>DASRVI010000244.1:0-3681 GCA_035655135.1 Acidobacteriota bacterium
TTAGGATCTTGGAGCTGATCCTTTGTGATAACATCGCTTCCCCGCGCGTAATAGCGACTGGGATAATAATAGTAGTATGACCCATAGTGGGGATAGTACCAACCATAGTAATAATTATAGAACCCATAATACCAGAAAGGATTCCACCACCCTGCTCCCATCCAGTAATAGAAAGGATCCCCAAAATATCCTCCGTAGTAATAAGAAGGATAATAATCATAATATCTTCCTGATTCTACCACCACTCTGGGGCCCGGTGTCCGGTATCTTTCTTCAATGACTATGCATCCTGAGATAAGTATGATAAGCGGGATAATGAGTATTAATTTTTTCATTTTTCACTCCTCACATAATTAAAGAGCAAATTCCATGCCATATTATAACAGAGAAGCCAAAAAAAGGCACATCCAGAAAGTGTCCTATTTTTAGTTCATCTGTCTAAAAACAACACAGTTGAATTTTTATTTAAAAAAAAATAAAATAAAAATATGCCAGCATTATTCACAAGTTAAATTCGCTTTATTATTAATATTTTTTATTGAATAATCCTGGTTATTTTAAGGAGGCATAAATGAAAGTAACTCTAAGTGTTTTAAAAGCTGATATCGGGAGCATCGGAGGCCATATTACCCCTAGTCAAGCTGTCATCAGCGAAGTAAAAAACTTTATAAAAACCCAGGGAAAAGACATCCTCATAGACTTTTATATCGGTTATACAGGGGATGATATAGCCATTCTTTGCTCCCATGAAAAAGGCGTCTCAGATGAAAAAATTCATAAACTTGCCTGGGACGCCTTTTTATCAGGAACTGAAAAAGCCAAAAGCGAAGGTCTTTATGGAGCAGGACAAGACCTTTTGAAAGACGCTTTCAGCGGAAACATCAAAGGAGCCGGACCAGCTGTAGCAGAAATGGAGTTCGAAGAGAGGCCCAATGAACCTTTTATTTTCTTTGCTGCTGATAAAACCGATCCCGGAGCCTATAATCTGCCGTTTTATTTGAGTTTTTCTGATCCCATGTACAATGCAGGTCTGATGCTGAGCCCAAAAATGAGCAAAGGCTTTACCTACCGGATCATTGATGTGGACTATACAGAAAAAGATAAAATCATTGACTTGAATTCCCCGGAAGACCTCTATGACCTTGCGGCTCTGCTCAGAGATGGTGAAAAATATGTGATTGAGAGTATTTTTTCTCGAAATACTGGGAATCAAGCTGTAGCCATCTCCACCACAAGACTCCATAATATCGCTGGAACTTACACTGGAAAAGACGATCCTGTGGCTTTAGTCCGAGTTCAGGGAGAATTTCCAGCCACTGGAGAAATACTGGCGCCTTTTGAAATCGGCCCCCTGGTGGCAGGATTCATGCGGGGAAGTCATAACGGACCTTTGATGCCCTGCAAACTGAATTCCACTATATCCTATTTTGACGGTCCTCCTATTGTCACAGGAGCTGCCTTTTGTATTAAAGAGGGAATCTTCACAGAGCCAGCAGATGTCTTTGATCATCCTTTTTGGGATAATGTGCGCAGAAAAATATCTGAAAAAGCAGCAGAAATCAGAAGGCAGGGATTTTTCGGAGCAGCTATGCTCGGCTACAATGAACTGGAGTACGGCGGAATCGTGGATAAACTTGAAAAATTAGAAAAGAGGTTTAAATACAGAGACTAAAAACATTCTTCCCGAATTCAAAATTCAATTGAGATAGCCATTTTTTATGAATAAGTCAGGAAATCCTGATTTATTCACGAGTCGAGGTAATAGAGAGCTTAAAGAAATTCAGGTGTGGCTGAAGCGACATTAAAGATTTAGCCTTCTGATGAGTTTTTTGAGGGAATCCGGCGAAGCCGGGCGCCGAGTATGTCTGACCCACGGACGGGGGGAGTTACGCAGGCGCCGAGAAAAACGAAGAAGAATGGCGTTAAAAATCTTTAGCGAGCACAAGCCATATCTGAATTTCAGATCGGCTCGCCTCAGTGGTAAAAAATGGCGATTAAAATGAAAATACAAACAAAAAAAATGTTCAAATCATTGTTCTTGAAAAAAACTTGTTTATCGCAGAAAATAAATGAGTGATAAAAACATCGCCATTTTTTTATGAATAGGTCAGGATAATGAACAAATACAGAAATCCTATACCGACTGTGGATATCATCATAGAGATGAATAACAGTGATGATAAACAAGGGATTGTTCTTATCAAAAGAAAGAATCCTCCCTATGGATGGGCCATTCCCGGAGGTTTTGTTGATTACGGAGAATCGCTTGAACAGGCAGCGGTCCGGGAAGCTAAAGAAGAAACTTCTCTGGAGGTCAATCTTAAATACCAGATGCATACTTATTCAGATCCAAAGAGAGATCCCAGAAAACACACCATATCCACTGTATTTGTGGCATCGGCTCATGGAATTCCTAAAGCCTGCGATGATGCCAAAGAAATCGGTGTTTTTACAGAAGAAGAAATCGATTTTCCTCTGGCCTTTGACCATAAACAAATCTTAACCGATTATTTCAAGCAAAAAAAAACTTTAAGATGAAAAGAAACTTTACATGAAAAACAAAATCAAAAAAAAAATCCGGGACATAAATCTGATAGAAGTAAAAACAGTTCAGGGCCCTGTTGAAGCTGAGGTCTTGAAAAGTTTTCTCAAAAGCCAGGGGATCGATGTTTTTTTAAAGGGATTGGTGGTTCAATCAGTGCATGCCTTTTCAGCGGACGGACTTGGAAAAATCAGTGTTATGGTGGATGAGAGAGATTACAAAAAAGCCAAATCCCTGCTCCAAGAAAAAAAACCCTAACCCTCGCTGGGGAATCGAGCGGGTGATGAATCCCATGCCCTTCCTTTCTAAAATTTTTTAGCAAGATAAGGACATAAATGAATTTCAGTAATAAAAATAATAAATTTTTCCCTATTTTTCCTTGACATTACCTTTTTTCTATCATATATTTTAGAAAAACGGGACAAAACGGGACAAAGTGGGAAATTATTTAATCGGAAGTTACACGGCGCGCTTTGATAAAAGCGGAAGAATCAAAATACCTGCAAAATTTCATGAAGCCATACTGGAAAAATATGGAAAGGAAGTTTTTATCACATCTCTGACTGATCAATCTGTTCAAATTTATCCTCTCCCTCGCTGGGAAAAACTCACCGGGCTCACAGATGAAGGGCTTCTCCAATTAAAACCCCAGGTGAGAAGTTTCATGCTCCGAGTCAATGTTAAAGGTTCTCACTACGAAATAGATTCTAAAGGAAGAGTGTTGATCAGTCAAACTCTTAAAGACAAGGCAAATCTTGGAACTGAAGTCGAAGTAGTAGGGCTTAATGATCATCTGGAAATCTGGAACAAAGAGATTCTGGACGGAATCATTGATAAAAATCCTTTGACTGACGAAGATTTCAACCAAATATCTGAACTGAAACTTAAGGAAAACAAAGAATGAGCAAACAGGCTCATATCCCAGTTCTTCTGGAGGAAGTCATCTCCTATTTGGATATCCAAAGAAAAGGTATTTATTTAGACTGTACCATAGGTCCCGGAGGACACTCAGCAGAGATACTTAGACGCAGCAAAGAGGCCCAAATCATAGGATTTGATATCGACGAAAAATCTCTCATGAAGGCTAAAAAGAATCTCGAGGATTTTGCTGACAGAGTTACCTTATATCATTCTGATTT